>JANPGW010000165.1:0-101654 GCA_031424115.1 Saprospiraceae bacterium
TTGGGAAATCGTCAGCAATGATGAATCCTTTATTATCAACAAAGGTATTGGTGATAAATCCCGCGGCATTTTAGCCACCGGTCAATGGACTTTAGAATTGTGGTTTCAACCCAACGGCGCCTCGGAGGCGTACAAATTGACGGAAACGAAGTTTGAGATTAATTGAAGATTGCAGATTACATTTTTATCCCCACGTAATTATGCGGCGTCAAAACCCGTAATTCCTCTTTAATGTCTTCTGAAACATCCAGAGTTTCGATAAAATCTCTGATGCTTTCTTTTGAAATACCTTCTTTTCCCCGAGTGAGTTGTTTCAAAGCTTCATACGGATGCGGATAATTTTCACGTCGTAGAATGGTTTGGATGGCCTCTGAAACCACTGCCCAATTGGCTTCCAAATCATCATAAAGTTTTTGCTCATTCAGGAGTAATTTATCCAGACCTCTCATAAGGGATTTTAACGCGATGAGAGAATGACTGAAAGGCACACCGACATTTCGTAAAACCGTTGAATCCGTTAAATCTCTTTGGAGTCTAGAAATGGGTAATTTATCCGCTAAATGGCCAAAAATCGCATTCGCCAAACCCAAATTACCTTCCGCATTTTCAAAATCAATCGGATTCACCTTGTGTGGCATAGCGGATGAACCCACCTCTCCCACAATCGTTTTTTGTTTGAAATATTCCATAGAGATATACGTCCAAATATCGCGGCTGAGGTCAACCAAAATTGTATTTATTCGTTGGATATTGTGAAATAAAGCCGCAAGACAGTCGTAATGTTCAATTTGAGTAGTATAAGTCAGACGTTCCAGACCCAAATATTCTTCTACAAAACTATCACCAAAGTTCATCCAATTGATATTTGGATAAGCCACTAAATGGGCATTGAAATTGCCTGTAGCCCCACCAAATTTGGCTTTATAGGGAATCTGTCGCATCAAAAGCAGTTGATTATCAAGGCGCTCAACAAAAACCTGAATCTCTTTACCTAAGGTCGTAGGGCTGGCTGGCTGACCGTGCGTACGGGCAAGAAGCGGAATATCCTTCCATCTTTGCGCAAAATCATACAGTTGAAAACGGACTTTTTCAAGCGCCGGCATATAAACGCGCTCAACTGCGTGCTTGATACTGAGGGGTATCGAAGTGTTGTTAATATCTTGAGAAGTCAAGCCAAAATGGATAAATTCTTTATATTGTCCAATCTCCAATTCATCAAATTTTTCCCGCAGGAAATATTCAACAGCTTTCACGTCGTGGTTGGTGATTTTTTCGATGGCTTTTATTCTATCGGCATCTTTTTCATCAAAATTTTCAAAAATTTTATCTAAAGACTCAATTTTATCTTCTTCAAAATCTTTCAGTTGGGGGATAGGATTATTGCATAAAGCGATAAAATATTGGATTTCGACAAAAACGCGGTATTTGATTAAAGCGAATTCGGAAAAATAGTTAACGAGTTCACTTGTTTGACGTGCATAACGTCCGTCAATAGGAGATATAGCTTTTAACATATTTAAAATTAAAATGAAGTGACAACAGGAAAAGTAATTTCACTGCAAATTTCTTTTTTAATTGTTAAATCCACAAAAAATCCTGTTTTTTATTTTGAAACCCAACATAATTCCCAGAAACATAAATTACGCAAATTGATATATGAATAATACAAATTTACCTATCGGCAGACACGATTAAGTGCTGTTCAATGTACTAATATTGACTTTTAGGTCAGTGTATTAGTGCAATAATTAAACAGTTAACACTTAATTCGATAAAATTCGTGTATCAATTTGTATTATTCGCGTTTCTAAAATATTATGTAACTATTTACTTCCGCAAAGTTTTTTATACTAAGAGGGGCTAATTATCTCACCACAATTTTTTGCGTGATAGCCTTATCATTATAGCGAATTTGAGCAAAATAAATACCCTCTTTTAATCCTAAAGTCGGTACATTCCATTGTTGCAAGCCTTCATTGCAAGGGAGTTTTTGGCTGAAAATACTCTGACCGCTTATGTTAAACAATTGAAAATCAGCGTGTTGTACATTTTTGCCTAAATCGTACACTAAAGTAAAATTCCCATCGGTTGCCGGATTAGGATATACTGCTAAAGCCGCAGTGCCGTTGATGACGTCTTTCACGCTTGAAGTGGCAAGCGCCTCTTTGGTGAAAATCATATTACCCGTCGAGCTGCCTCCAAACTTTGTAAAAATGAGTTTATAGATTTTACCATTTGTAGTTTTAACAAAATAGGCGGTTGAATCCACCAATTTCCATTGATTGGTCGCTTGGTCGAATGATTTCCAATTTGCGCCGATTATGTTTATTTTATCCAGAAAATTCAAACCGGCATAAGAATCATTTGCCGTATCCCGTTTGATGACTTTTGCGACTTTTACACCGTCATTTTGTAGTATACCGGTTAAAGGATAACTCTGTAAAACGCCATTCTGGTCAGGTGTCAAACCATAATATCGAGTGGCGATGATGTCCCAGTCTTTACCAAGCGGTTCTCTATCAATTTTTGAATCGGAAGAGATAGAGTAATAGCCAAAATTTTTTCCAGCAAAATCTCTTTTGCTCAAAGTGGCACTCTTTTCGTTGGCACCATTGATGTCTGCATACCGAAAAGTATATATCGTATCATAAGTCAATCGGTCAATGATAATTTTTTTCCAGAGACCATTAACGGTTTTCATCACATAAATTGAGTCTCCGTTTACGTGGTGGGTGCTGGTATTGTAATTGCCCCAACCGTAGTTGAATACATTATCACCCGTCAGATTAAATGTGCCTACTGACCATGAAGAATCAATACCATTTTGAGCCACTAAAGTAGTCGTATCTATCACAATGGTTGACCATGCCGAAGCAGGTGCAATGGCTTTATAAAGTGTGGCAAAAGGATTCGTATTGATAGCCGCATCCCGTTGAATGCGCGTTGAAAATGCCAAATCCCAATTCAGGTTAGACTGTTTAGTTTCAACATCGGTTTCAAATTTGTACCAAACCTGTTGGGAATATCCAGCACCAATAGAAAGAGTATCAACAGTTTGCGCTGAAATTGTAGAAAAGAAAAAAAGACTCAATACAGTCAATGTGAAAAAAAATCTCATAAATAAATTGTTTAGTTAATAATAATTGAAGTGAATGTTAGTAAAATCAAGCTTGAAAGTCACAACTTCTGTAACTCAAATTTTGGGTAACCTTTTGTTCCCTTATCATTATAAAAATCAATAAAATGCATTTTATAATACAGACTTTTTGAATCCCGCACAACAAAATTCCAGTGCGCATATATTTTATAGACGCTATTAGCGAATCCAAACTCTTTCCAGCCATAGCCTATAACATCCGGAGCGGCGCGAAGTTTCATATTGTTTGCAACAGTAATGTCAATTTTTTTAAAATCGATAGTAGAGTCCACTGCAGCTTGAGTATTGTAGGGATTGAGCAACACGCCCGTGACAAGATAAGGCAAATATGGGTCTGAAAAAGTGTGGATGTATTGGGTGAACATCAAATCCCAATCATTTTTATTGGGTTCAATTGGCACTTGGGCATTTGTTTTAACGGAAAAATAAGAAAAATTACGGGAATAATTTTTCATTATTTGGTGCGTTTGAATTTGAGTATCACCTTGTTTTTGTATCTGAATGACGTATTTTTCATTATCAACTGATACAAATTTTACTTTTATAAAACCCAAATTGTCACCGTTTTCATCAAATCCCCGATCAATTAAATAAATTTTATTGGTGTTTTTTACTTCACCGATTGCCATTGTGTCCGGATGATTGGACGCATCCAAACGGCGATTCAAGAAGAAACCTGAGGTATCGGTAACAGCCTCAAATGCTTCTTGTCCCGTATTCGAGGCAGACATAAATCTTGAAGAATTGACAAAAACTTTAGACCCCTCAGTATTGGATTCAAAAGATAAATCCCAGTCTGTTTTTATATTCCGACTGATGACACTGTCCTTTTCTAAACTATAAAAAACCTGATAACGATAATCCTGAGAGAGTTCAACCGTGCGTGTAATGACATTGCCGGGTTCATGTGGTTTGACTGATTGTTCTTCCTTAAGGCAACCCGTGATTGAAGGCAATAAAAAAGCGGCAACGGCAAGCGAACCTGCCAATTGCCGCCCAACCTTCAAAACACTAATACTTAAATTATGAAACGACATTCTTTATTCGTAACTAAGTATGGCTTGCGGTAAATGCGAGCTATCATATAAGCAAAGGTAAAAATTGTAAATGGTAATTACAAATAATTACAAAGAAATTTCACATTTAACGAATAAATTTCTACCTGTTGCCAAAGATGAAGAGCCATTTGAGCTGCTATGTGCACCGCCAACCAATTGTGAATCAATATTTTTTACATTAAATATATTTTTTATGCCAAAAGATAACATCATCTTATCTTTCATGAATTTTTTACTCGTTCCAAAGTCCACTAAATTATATGTTCCAACGAATATTGGCTGAATTTTTCCGTCCTCCCCCAACACATAACCCGGTTGTTTGCTAACATGTTTAAACCAAAAATTGAAATTCATTTTTGCCTTTGGGAAGGTGTAAGTCAAATTTGAACGGGTTTCCCAAGTATCAGCCGGATATCTTTCATTATTAAAAACATTCATGCTCCTTGTCAGTGATGCACCTGAGCCGACAGAAAAATTATTCAAGACAATTTCTCCGAATAATTGACCTCCGGAAGTATTGTATTGACCAACGTTGATATACCCGTACTCATTTTGTTCACCCCTCAGTATTGCCAACGTAATTAAATTGTTAATCTTGTTATAAAAAAGACTGGCTTCTGCTTTATACACGTTTTTAGCCTTTACTTTTTTATAAGTGAGAAAAGTATTCAGATTGTGGCTTTTTTCAGCTTCAAGGTTCTCATTGCCTCTGATATTATGATTAATATCTACAAAATAAAAATACAATTCTTTTAAACTTGGCGAACGAAAACCGCGACCATAAGAAGCCCTTAAAGTAAATTGATCGGTGATTTTCCAAAGTATATGGGCACTTGGAATCAAAGGAGCTTGATAGGATGTATTAAAAGAAGCCCTTAAGCCGGGTCTAAAAGTGACCCCCTCAGTAATGTGCCATTCGGCACTCGCAAATGCGGCATAATCGCCGATACTGTGATTTTTTCCTTTCAATCGTAACCCACTTCCAGTTTCAACGTTGATATCGTATCCGGCTTCAAAATTGAGCTTTTCGTCGGTTGTCTTAGTCACCGTACCTCTTGAAGACAACATGTTAAAACGAGTTGTGTCCTGATCACTTGAGTTATTGGTCATAATCTCACTTAAATTCACCAAATCTCTGTAATAAGTGTTCTTTGTTCTTGTATAATCACTGTAAGATATGAGGATATTAGTTCTTAGTTGATTGTCAAATTGATGCGTCAAATTAAGGCTGCTTGAATAGCGCGTGGTTGTGTAATGATCATCAAAAGCTTTTTCAAAGTAGGGTAGAAGCGGACGCCCGCGGTTCAAAATAAACTCGTTGAAATAATTACCCATAAATCCGATTTTGGTTTTACCCAAATCAATATTGTAATTTACATCGCCAAAATACTGTATTTTAGGTTTCCACGTTTGAAAACGACTGGTATCTCCCTCAGACCAACCTTGAAAAAAATTGCGTCCACCTGATAATAGAAAACTCTGACGATTGATTTGCCACCCAAAACTCGTGTTGACATTGTAATGTCCAACAGATTCGTAATAAGTATTGGCATTGAAATCAACATCTTTAGCCGGTTTTTTCTTAGTAATGATATTTATAGTACCTGCTAATGCATTCGTGCCGTATTGTACGGATAAGGGACCTTCCACAATTTCAATCCGTTCTACATTATTGATATTGAGTTGCCCTAAGTCAATATTGCCATTCTGACGTCCATTGACGGGTACGCCGTTTATCAGAATTTTAATATTCTCGCCGGATATGCCTTGCATCGTCATTCCGGTACCCAAAATATTGTCTTGTTGAATACGTAGATTAGCTTGATACTTCAATACGTCAGCGACGTTTTGAGCGGCAAGAGGCGATAGTTTGGATAAAGATATAATACGAGTGGGTACAACCGACTTATCAATCCCAGTCGGCTTATAATTACCTGTAACAACCACTTCATTCAATGTCTTGTTATAAAAACTACTATCTAAATTGTTTATATTCACTGACGATACATCACTTTGGCTATATCCTTGATAAGCCAAACACATGAAAAGTAACGTAGTAATATTGTAAATTTTTGACAGCATATAAATTAAATTCATTTCTTGTGGTGCAAAGTTATGGGAGTATTGAACTATTATTAACATATCGTTTTCAATATGACTTAAAAATGACAGTGACGTTTTTTTAGCCCGTTGACAAAAAAATAATACATTGTTTTGTAATAATTTATACTTTTGCCCTGTTTTTAAAACAAAATTAGGGGCAAGTAGTATAATCATTAACTTAAAAAGTTGACTGTCAGTATGTTATAGCACCTCTCTTTATCATAGAACCCCGATTTTGACAAATACAAAAAAGATGAGTAAAAACCTGTTAATAGTGGAGTCGCCTGCAAAGGCGAAAACGATTGAAAAAATTCTTGGTTCAGATTTCACCGTCAAATCCAGTTTTGGTCATGTCCGTGATTTGGAAAAAGGAGGATTGGGCATTGATACCAAAAATAAATTCAAGCCCAACTACGTCGTCACCCCTGATAAACAAAGGGTGGTGAAAGAACTGAAAGAAATGGCTAAAAAAGTGGATGAAGTCTGGCTCGCAACGGATGAAGACCGAGAAGGAGAAGCTATTTCGTGGCATTTATGCAAAGTGTTAGGTTTAAATGAACACACTACCAAACGCATCGTTTTCCGTGAAATTACCAAACCGGCGATTTTGAAAGCCGTTCAAAACCCGCGCCATTTGGATTTATCACTCGTTGATGCTCAACAGGCTCGTCGTGTGCTCGACCGCTTAGTCGGTTTTGAATTGTCAGAACTATTGTGGAAAAAAGTTAAAGGCGGTTTATCTGCCGGGCGGGTTCAATCGGTGGCTGTCAAATTGGTTGTTGAAAAAGAACGTGAAATTCAAAAATTTAAAAGCACTCCCTTTTTTAAAATTGACTCCATTTTTGATGTATCCAACGCCCAAAACAAAATAGTGCCTTTGAAAGCTGAAGCACCTGAGCGGTTCGATACTGAGGGGGGGGCAAATGAGTTTTTACAAAAGTGCAAAGGAGCTATTTTTACTATTCGAAAAGTAGATACAAAGCCGACCAAACGCAAACCCACCGCTCCCTTCACGACATCAACGCTTCAACAAGAGGCAAGCCGTAAACTCGGTTTTTCGGTGAATCGGACGATGCAAAATGCCCAGCGTCTGTATGAAGCCGGTCATATTACTTACATGCGTACCGATTCAACCAATTTGAGTGAAACGGCTATTGAGGCTTTTGCAAAAGAAATTGAAACGGCTTTTGGGGCTCAATATGTCCAAACCCGCCGTTTTAAAACCGGAAAAGAGTCTGCTCAAGAAGCGCATGAGGCAATAAGACCTACTTATATTCAAAACAGAAATGTCTCTCAAGAACGTGATGAACAGCGGTTATATGAACTTATTTGGAAACGGGCTATTGCTTCTCAGATGGCAGATGCTGAGTTGGAAAAAACAACTGTCGATATTGGCATTTCAACTCTGAAAGATGCGAGACTTGTAGCAGAAGGAGAAGTCATCAAATTTGACGGCTTCTTGAAAGTGTATTTGGAATCGAAAGATGAAGAGGATGAAGATGCCAAAGGCGTATTACCCCCCCTCAAAGTCGGGCAGGTTTTAGATTTTAAAGAAATGACTGCGACTGAACGTTACACACGCCCGCCTGCCCGATACACAGAAGCCGCTTTGGTTAAAGAACTGGAGGAGCGCGGCATTGGTCGGCCTTCAACTTATGCGCCGACTATTACTAAAATTATGGAAGAGAATCGCGGGTATGTTGTGAAAGAGACCCGAGAGGGAATGCCAAGAGAATTCCGCATTTTGAAATTAAATAAAAAAGGGGAAATTATCTCAAAAACTGATACCGAGATGACCGGTGCGCTTAAAAACCACCTTGTTCCTACTGATATGGGTATGCTCGTAGTTGATTTTTTGGATAAGCATTTTGATCAGATTATGAACTACAGCTTCACCGCTAATGTCGAAAATCAATTAGATGATGTGGCAGAAGGTGGTCGTGATTGGGTTGAAATGATAGCAAAATTTTATGACCCTTTTCACAGTGACGTTGAAAAAACACTTAATGAAGCCGACCGCGTCAGTGGTGAACGTATTTTAGGTAATGACCCTGAAACCGGTCGGACAGTGCTTGTTCGGATGGGGAAATATGGGCCCATCGCCCAAATCGGGACGCCAGAAGAGTTGGGTGAAAAAGAAAAACCGGTTTATGGCAATCTTCAAAAAGGACAGTCCATAGAAACAATTACATTGCCAGACGCACTTAAATTGTTTGACCTGCCAAAAGTATTGGGCGAATACAATAAGCAGGAAGTTTCGGTTGGCATCGGTCGTTTTGGTCCTTATGTCAAATTCGGCGATACTTTCGTGTCCATACCAAAAGGAGAAGACCCCCTCAGTATTTCGATAGAAAGAGCGGCAGAATTGATAGAAGAAAAACGTAAAGCAGAAGCGCCTATCTTTACGTATAAAGGTTTGCCTATTACAAAAGGAACAGGTCGTTTCGGTCCTTTTATCAAATGGAACGATATGTACATCAACGTACCCCGTCGTTTCAATTTAGAGACTTTAACCATTGATGAAGCAGCAGAACTCATTGAAGCTAAAAATGAAAAAGAATCCAATCGTTTTATTCATAATTGGACTGCTGAAAAAGTTACAGTTGAAAATGGTCGGTGGGGGCCTTTTATCCGTTTTGGCAAAAGCATGATTAATCTGAAAAGAGATGGTAAAAAAATGACGGCTGAAGATGCTGCCACACTCACTTTAGAAGAAGTGAAAAAAATGGTGGAGGTCGAAATTCCGGATGCTTTTGCTGTTAAAGCTAAAAAAGTAGCCAAGGCAAAGAAATAAGAAACAACTGTCAAACTCTGTCATAAATAAGTTAAAAAAAGCTCGATACCGTAGTATTGAGCTTTTTTTTGTGGGTTAGGATGATAACAAAAAAAAAGTCTGCGAACAAAAGTTCGCAGACCAATCAACATTTGTTAACCCCAAAAAAATTATACCATGAGTACAATATCTTATATCGTATATAACGATTTTTTTCAAATTCCAGTATAGAGACGCAAAAGTAGTGAAATAGTAACAAATTAAGATAGAACTTGTTTAACTAAATTTGCTGCTTCTTTCAATTCTATGGCAGAAAAAACTTTCAACCCCGATTCGTCAATCATTTTTTTGGCAATATCGGCGTTCGTGCCTTGAAGCCTAACTATTATTGGTACAGGAATCGTGCCAATATTTTCGCAGGCATCAATTATACCCTGAGCAACTCTATCACATCTAACAATACCACCGAAAATGTTGACTAAAATAGCCTTCACGTTAGGGTCTTTCAAAATAATATTGAAAGCTTTCTCAACGCGTTCGGCATTAGCTGTACCACCGACGTCTAAAAAATTAGCCGGTTGACCGCCGTTCAGTTGAATCATATCCATAGTTGCCATTGCCAAACCGGCTCCGTTGACCATGCAACCTACGTTGCCATCAAGTTTCACATAGTTCAGGTCTGCATCCATTGCTTCTACTTCCGTTGGATCTTCTTCGTCTTTATCGCGTTGGCTTTCAAGATCTGTATGACGGAACAAAGCGTTGTCATCAATTGAGACTTTAGCATCAACCGCAATGATTTTATCATCGGACGTTCTCAAGCAAGGATTGATTTCAAATAAAGAGGCATCACTACCCACAAACGCTGCATACAAAGAGTCAATAAAGGCATACATTTCTTTAAATGCAGTGCCACTAAGCCCTAAGTTAAAACATATTTTATTAATTTCAAAGGGGCGTAAGCCTAAAAGTGGATCAACCCATTCTTTTTGTACTAAATCCGGTGTTTCTTCGGCTACTTTCTCAATATCCATCCCCCCCTCAGTAGAGTAAATAATGACGTTGCATTTTTTCCCTCTATCCATCAATACCGATATATAGTATTCTTTAGGTTCTTTAGCACCTTTATAATACACATCCTGAGCGACTAAAACTTTTCGAACCAATTTACCTTCTGCTGAAGTTTGGGGAGTAATCAGCGTCATGCCTAAAATTTCGCTTCCTTTTTCTTTTGCTTTTTCGGGAGTCGGTGCAAATTTTACACCACCACCTTTTCCTCTACCGCCCGCATGTACTTGTGCTTTCACAACACATCCTTCGCTATTATAATCTTGGCGTAATTTTAAAGCAGCTGCAAATACTTCTTCCGCTGTATGGCATAAAATGCCTTCTTGAATTTTTACACCATAACTTTTCAATAATTCTTTCCCCTGATACTCGTGAAGATTCATATGGACTTTTTAATATTATTGTAGAACAAAGGTATGTATTGGTTTTCAATGTTCAAACATAAAGTGAAAAATATATTGAATTTTTTTTTTTACATTTTGTTAATCTTATTAACCCTCAAATGTAAAACGTTTTTTTTAATTACAAAATAGTTTGCTCGAAATAATATAGAAATCTATATATTTTAGATTAAAGTTAAGTTTTTTTTGTCGTAATAAAAAATGTTTTTAATTTTAGCGAAAATTCGCTTAATTAAATAAAAATGATGAAAATGATAATTGATGCCCCCCCCTCAGTATATGAGCTTTCAGCCGTCCAAAAAGCCCGTCTTGAAGATTTTAATAACCCTCTTAAATTGTGGTTTTGGCTGTTATATAAATTGCCAGCGGCTTGGTTTATGGGGGTTCGGGTTAAATTGGTAACGCCGGAGAGAAGCGAAATAAGCCTGCCTTATGGTTGGCGCTCTCAAAATCCGTACAACTCGATTTATTTCGCGGCTCAAGCGGCGGCGGCTGAATTTTCAACTGGTTGTTTAGCTACTTTAGCAATAGCCGGTAGAGGACAAATCTCAATGTTGGTAAGCAATATCAACGTAGATTTCACTAAAAAAGCAACGTCTAAAACGATTTTTACCTGCGAAGATGGTTCAAGAGTATTTGAAACCGTTGAAAAAACCATCGCAACAAAAGCGCCTCAAACCCTTCAAATGACTTCAGTGGGTGTGCAAGAAACGGGTGAAGTTGTTTCAATAATGACTATCACTTGGACATTTAAAGCCAAATAAAAAGGTGTCTGAAAATCTCTGCAATCATTAAAGATTAAATGAGCTTTCAAGACACCTCTTTGTTTAGAGAAATTGGTAATGAACGGGCGTTTGAATTATGATTTCACCGCGGCTTGCGGCATAACGCTGTCGTCAGTGTTTGATTTGTGTGACATCAATACGCGCGTGATTTTTTCAATCATTTCTTCCGGTGAAAATGGTTTACCGATGTGGTCTGTCATACCAAATAATTGAGCTTTTTCTTTTTCGGTTACATAAGCAGAAGCTGTTAATGCAATAATAGGCAATGTTGATTTATTGACATTTTTCATCCGTCTAATCTCTGCCACTGCGTGATAACCATCCATACGCGGCATTTGAATGTCCATCAAAATCAGGTCAAAATCAGCTTTATTCAAAGCCTCAAGCCCTTCGATACCGTCATTGGCAGCTACCATGAAAACACCTTTCTTTTTAAGCATATTCACAACAAGCATTTGATTGACTTTATTGTCTTCAACGACAAGGATGCGTTTTCCTTCCAAGTAGTTATTGTAGTAAATAGGCACCGCTCCTTCCACTAATTCAGTGCTTACCGCTTCTTCTACCAATCTGAATGGTAAAAACACGGTTACGATTGTTTCATGGGCTGTTTGGGAAGCCTGAACAGTACCATTTTGTAATTCAATCAAACGGCGAGCAATCATGAATTCCACTTCGTCTTCATTCATACCATCAAAATTATCTCTATTGGTTGGTTTGTTGAAAGCAGTATCCAATGCAGTAAAATTAATATAATCCCCTTCTGCATGTACATCAATTTTGAGAGTTAACTCATTGTCTATCAATTCATTACGGAAGATATTTAATGAAATTACCCCAGTGGACATATCCTTTTTAATATTTTTCAAAAGATAAGTCAGAATTTGATTCATTTTGGCGGGGTCACCATTTACTTCATCCGGTATTCGATTGTCAATACTGAATTCATAGCGCACCTCTTTGGTTGATTTAATTTCTTTTTTCAAATCCTGAATCACATCATCCGGTCTGAAATCAATCGTTTCCAAAGAAATTTTACTGGCTTCAATCTCAGAAAAATCTAATACATCATTGATTAATACCAGAAGGTTATTCGCTGAAAATTGAAGGTTTTGAATATGGTCACGTTGGTCTTTACGCGGTTTTTCGTTGATTAATGATTGTGCTAAGCCAACTATATCATTCAGCGGCTGTCGCATTTTTGACGTGATATTAGCCAAATAATGGTCTTTATTGAAAAGTGACCGTTGAGAATTTTCTCTTTCAGAAATTTCAGTTACCAATTGAGCGTTCAAATGGTCAAGACGGTCATTTTTATCTTTCAATTCATTATTAGCCAGATTCATTTCAATATTCTTACGAGCAATTTCACCATTTTGATCCTGAATGGTTTGATTCATCGCTGTGAGTTTTTCGTTATCTTTTTTCTTTTGGCGATAATTTTTGAACACAAAATAAATAGTCAATAAAGCAAAAGCTACCAAACCAATCAATAACCAACGGACTTTCTGTTCAGCCGCTTTCTCTTTTTCAAGTAAGGCAACTTGCCGATTTTTTTCTTTAACAGCGTATTGTGATTCATATTTTGTTGTCAATTCGAGTAAAGAAGAGGCTTTTTCTTTATTAAAAAGACTATCTTTGCTGGTAGAATACGCCTGCGCATAATTGTATGCTTTGGGGAAATTACCAATTTCACTGAAGCCTTCTGAAATAGATTTGTATATTTCCGGCACTCCGGGTTGTACTGACATACCCCTCAGTATATCAGCACTTTTTTCAAACAATTCTTCTGCCTTCGAGCGATTGTTGGATTTCAAAGCAATTTTACCTGAAATATTATATGCGCTGGCAATCCCGAACGTATTATTCATCTGTTGGAAAGACGCTAAAGCATTTTCAACATTTTCTGTTGCCAACTCACTGTCATTCAGTGCGGTATATATTTTAGCTAAATTCAAATGGTCATGCGCAACCCCATTGATATCATCAAGATTGCGATGATAGTTGAGAGAGGCGTCGAAATAGGTCAACGCACCGTCATTATCACCCATATCTGCCACGGTATTACCCAAATAATTGGCGATTGTAGCAGCTTTTTTAAAATCCTGTAAGTCATTCGCCCAGATTTTGAGTGCCATGTCAAACTCGCCCGTCGCCTTGCCATATAATTTTTGAGCCAAATAGACATCGCCCAAGTTGCGGTGTGCTTCTGCCAAAAGGGGTAAATTATTGGGCGTATTAGTCAACAAAGTTAAAGCTGATTGATAGTTGACAAGGGCATTTTCTTCATTGCGTTGTAAAAAGAAAACTTTTCCGATGTGCAATTTAGATTTTGCCACATTCAATTTATCACCGGCAGAATCTTTAAGCCGCAATGCCTCAACGAAGTAATTCATCGCATTTGTATAGTCGAAACGAGATTGAGCGACCAAACCCATGTTGTCAAGCGCCATAGCTTTTCCGGCATCAAAAGACATCTTATTTGAAATCTCCAACGCTTTCTGGATCGCAGTTTCAGCATCGTTGAGTTGATTATTCTCTATGAGATAGGTTGATAACTGATTGATTTTCTTAACTTTATCAACATCGCTCAGAGAAGATGACACAATGGAGTTGAGATTACCTTCTTGAAAAGCAAAAATAAGATTAGCTTTAAAAGCGAATAAAAGGAGGAATAGTAAGGATTTTTGCATGTTGAAATAGTATGTTTTCCTAATGATTTGCTTAATATAAATTCTAATCATATCATTACGAATAGCATACTAATTAGTTTCAGGTTTAATCATTATTGAACCCTTTTGTGACATTCATTTTCGGTTCATATTATGTAAAAGACAAAAAAGCTACCCCCTCAGTAGGAAGTAGCTTTTTGCTTTTCTTTATTGTAAAGCATATGAATTATGGAAACCTTATCAGTCAGAATCTTTCACTTCTCTATCTTTTCTGCCACTTTTATCAAACCAATTTGCTCCCGCTTGCTGTGTACCCATCAATGTAATATCTTGAATGTTGACGTATTCCGGTCGAGAAGCGATGAAAAATATAGACTCTGCCACATCGCTCGCTTTCAAAGGCTGATATTCCTCGTATATTTTTGCTTTATCTGAATCACCATGAAATCTAACCAGTGAAAACTCCGTTTCTTCGACAGCTCCCGGAGTTACCTGACTCACGCGGATGTTATATTTGTATAAATCCACGCGGGTTGCTCGGGTGAGCGCATCAACGGCATGTTTAGTGGCAATATAAACATTGCCTGAAGGATAAATTTCTTTACCGGCTATGGACGATACATTAATAATATGCCCTTTTTTGCGATTGACCATGTGAGGAGCAATAGCCCGAGTCATATACAATAATCCTTTTATGTTTGTATCAATCATGACTTCCCAATCCTCAATGTCACCTTCATGAATTGGTGCGAGACCACTTGCTAAGCCCGCATTATTAATCAGTATATCTATATTTTTAAACTCTTCACCAATTGACTCTATTGCTTTTTTAACAGATTCGAGGTTTCTGACATCGTAGTTGAGTATTTGATTTTTATTTTTGTACTCTTTCTCGAAATGTTCTTTCAATTCTGTCAATCTATCGGCTCTTCTACCGGTTAGAATAAGACGATACCCATGTTTAGCAAAAATTTCAGCCGATGCTCGTCCGATACCCGAAGTCGCTCCCGTAATAAGTGCCGTGAGTCCATTGTCATAAACCAAATCAAGCACGGGTTCAGGTATCGGTTCTTCATATTTGAAAATTTCGTCATTTATTTTTGTTTTAAATGCCGGATTGTTTTCAAATGCTTGGGCATAATAGGCGGCTGCTTCAGCCTTATTGCCAATTTCATAAAAGGATTTAGCCAATTCGAAAGCAGCGTCAGCATGTTGAGCATTGTGCTGAATAGCATTTTTATAATGGTCAATCGCTTTATAAAAATCACCACTTTGGTCTAATTCCAGCTTGCCCAGTTGATAGTGCGCATCTGCATTCATAGGGTCATGAATAATAGCTTCTTTGAAGTAATGAAATGCTTTGCGTTTCTGATTTTTGAAATGCTCACTTAATAATGTGCCTAATTTATAAAAAATTCCCGGATAATTGGGGTTGATTAAGGTTACTTTTTCGAGACAACTTAAGCTCAGCAAATAATCGCCTGATTGTTCGGCTGCATATGCCAGCAAAATATAAGATTCAACGTGCGTGCGATCGTTTTCAATTAAAATTTCCAGTTGTTCAATGGTATCCTGATAGCGGTGATGTTGAACCAATTCAGATGCATATTGATAGCGGAGATGATTGTCAAGGGGATCTTTTGACAAGGCTTCTTTTGCTTCTATTAAACTTGACTTGGGAATTACAGCGACGTTTATAGCCTCATGAGGTTGAATTTCATCAGTATAAGGCACCAAAGGATTTTCTTTTGATACACCATTTGATGTTATAAGATTATGGGCATGTTCCGAGCTTTTTTCAAATTCGAAATTGCCTTCTGTCTCTTGTTCTTCATTAAATATGCGGCTGACTTCATTTTTTATAGTTTCTTCTTCATGCGATATAAATTCATTCGCATTATTCCCATCATTTTCGGGGGTCAGATACTGAGGGGGGGTAGACGGAATCTCTTCAAACAGGCTATTTATATCCGTTTCCGGTGTTTCATTCAAATTATCATTAAAAAGATTCTGAATCTCGTCAACAATGGCATTATTAGAATTATCAGACATTTTATCCGCTAAATCGTCATTTTCGTTAACTACCTCATCAATCACTTTTTGAACATTCGAATGCGCATTAGTCGTGTTATGAGATTGTTCTAAAATATATCTGTCATCTTTTTTGATGTCATCAATCAACGCTTCAAGGGTGAAATGGGAATTGAAAATATCTGCCGATTTTTCTTCAACAATGGGTGGTAAACCGATATGCATACTGGTATTCTGAGATACACCGGGATTTGGGGATGTTTCATTCAAAAGACTCATACCCGGAATGGTATTCAAGTCAATTTCAGGGTCTTCTTCAGGAGCAGAAGTGATTGTTTTATTGTCATTTGAATGAAAGCCATTTTCAATTTTGTCGATTTTAACATCCGGAAATACCGTATGTGAGATAGCGATTTTTTTAGTACTATCAAGATTATCGTCTGGAATATTCAACCCCAAAACGCGATATAAAATAATAAACTTAGAATCTTCGAATTGATCGTAAGAGAAAAATTCCATTGCTCTAAGATATCTTAACAACTCTCCGATTTCCGATGAAATAGTCCGTACAACTCGTACTTTTTCGGAAAATTCAAAATCTTCATCACTTGAAGGTTTGAGACGGCGCAACTCCAAATAACGGTCTTGCCAAAAATTCATGTATTGAATGACATTGCTCACCCTGTCGAATGAAGTGGGAACGGTAAAAAAATGACCATTACCATCTTTAGAATATACACCATCAGTAATAATAGGAATCAATCGTTTTTGATTGCCCAAATTATTTAAAGTGATTAAAGCCTCATTCATGCAATTTTCGGATTTCAAAAAATTATCACTGACAAAAAGCAACACACGGTTGAGGTTGTTTTCTGTCATTTTTCGAAGTGAATCCATCCCGTTGTGGGCATCAAAAACCACTTTTTCGACCTCCACATGCTGTATCAAAGCATTGGCAGTTTTAGCGGCAACTATTTGATTCTCTGAACAATATGCAAGAACAATTTTATTCATTTTTTAGTAATATTAAAGATTTGTCAGATTGAGTTTTAGAGCGTTACAGTTTAACAGTGAAACACAAATTTAATAACAAAACAAGTATAAATCAAAAATTATTCCGCTAAAAGCTCTTTTATTAATATGTCAAACTCTTTCACAAAATCAGTATATTTACTTGTGGCTGGGCCATCAAAGCCCGTATGGATGCGCCGAACCTTATTTTTTTTATCAATAATTACCATTGTAGGAAAGGCAATAACATCACTTATCCAAGGGAGAGCTTTTGCTGCTGCTTCCTTTTTGGTCGAAGTACCGGCAATCAAAATCTCATATGGGACATGCATCTTATTCTTGTAAGTAGCTACCTGAGTTGTAGCTATATCTGCATTTCGTTCAAAAGCCAGAGCCACTACGCCTAGTTTTTTTTCGGGGTTTTTAGATAAATAATCAATCAGAAAATTACTTTCATCCCGACAGTTAGGGCACCAAGTGCCCATGATTTGGATAATTTTCACTTTGTCTTTATAATCTTTCAAGCTAATTTGTTTGCCTTCAGAATTAGGAAAAGTAAAATCAATACTTTGATTGTCATTTTTTAAAGTCGTCAATGAGTTAGCATTTCGCAAGTCAAAATTGTCATTTTTTCGTGCCTCCCAAACTTCTTGTCCGGTTTTCCCACTCCTAAACAAACCATTTAGAGTACCATCAGTTTTAATTTTACCTTCAAATAAGAATGCATGTGCGGCATCAAAACAGGATAAATAAAATTTGTCAGCTTGAACTTCACCATCCAGAAAGCGATAATCACCGGTTTCAGTTCTAAACGTACCCCTCAGTATGTTACCGTTTTGTTTAAATTCACCGACTGCTTTGTAGGGTTTTTCGCTATTAAGGTCAAATGTACATTCCCATTTGCCCGATAAGTCTGCGACTGGTTTTTTCGTGAGAGTTGTAAACCGATGATTTTGTCCGTAGTGAGCAATTATTGGAATGGATAAACTTTTTGCCGGTACAACCCATTCTCCTTCCATGACACGTTCGCGGTAGATAGCGCGAATATAAGAACCGAAAACTGGAAAATTTATCAATATCGTATCTTTTCCGGTTTCTTTGTTTCGCCCAATGACAATATCTTCCGCTGAAACGCCTATGCGCTCTTCACCATTGATGATATCAATTGTAAAAGCAGTATCATTTTTATATTTTACTTCAAACAAAAAAGGTAACTCGCCTTCCGTTGCTTCTTCAAACTTCAAATTTACTTTTTCAGGCAATGGTTCACCTTTTTTATTGGGTGAGATTGTATTGGGAGTTAATTGTAAAACGGCTCGCCAAACACCCGGTGCAACGCTTGTATAGTGATTTTCAACTACGACACAAGAACACACATGCATCAATAGGAGGAGTAAAATACCCATCTGAAAATTATTTCTAAGCAAATGAGTCAATGTTTTAGAGGAAAAACTCGTGATGGCAGAATTGTTAATTGTATTATTAAAATTGCTATTCATTAGTTTGTAGTATAATTGATAAAAAATAAGTGTCGTAAAATGTACCTGCGGGTCTTTAAAATGGAAAATAGTAATAAGCGGCTCAAATTTATGATATTCAAACTGTTTAGAACTAATAATTCCGCATTAAACAAATAATATTCGTCGTAGTTGTGAGTCTTGAGCAAAAAAAGGGCTATTTCCATTGAAACAGCCCTTTTTTTATAAAATTATGTCTGAAAAAATCAACGACCTTTCAGGTTGACAACAAATCCATCAATATTTTTCTTTTTAACGGATTTAAGATAACTCGAAGCTTCGTTATGACTTTCAAAAGGCCCGAGCATGATTTTATAATCAGGATTACCATCACTCCCTTTTACGATACTGACAAATACATTATTGAATTGATTATCTAATTTATCAACATTTTTGACCATGTTTTCGTGAGTTGAAAGAGATGCCACTTGAATGGCAAATCCTGCTGTGGCATCCGGCTTGTTCATTTTAAGGGCTACAAAACCATTTTTACCAGTTGTCCTTTGTTGTACAGATTTAGCTGTCACCGTTACAGAAGGTATATTTTTTTTTTTTGATATGGCTGTGGAAGATGCCATATTTCTGTTGTTTTTATCATCTATATAACGATATTCTCTTGGTACAGACCTTTCTTCTACTCCTTTTGACACCACATAATCGGCAGGGTCGGGCATGGGTATTGGTCTTGGACGTTCGTTATAAGAGCCGGAACCGTTTATACTGAGGGGGGTCTGGCTGTCGCGTTTGGTGTTTAAACCCGAAGAACCGATTTGAATTTTAGAATCTTTTATTTCTTCAATTTTTATGCGTGCTTCTTCAATGTTTCCAAAACCCAGTTTAGCTGCTGCTGCTTTAGAAATATCCATGACTCTATCACTGACAAATGGGCCTCTGTCATTGATTTTTACGATAACGGCTTTACCATTATCAGTGCGGGTGATTTTAACAAGCGTTCCGAATGGGAGCGTTCTATGAGCTGCTGTATAATTATTATGATTGAAAATTTCTCCGCTTGCAGTTCGGCTGCCTTGAAATTTTGTGGAATAAACCGATGCCATGCCATATTCTTGTGCTGCAGAAGCACTAAGAGCCATAAAGCTAATAATAATGACAAGAGTAGTTTTTAAGTTTCTCATAATGTATGTTTTTATTTAGTATGTTACCGTTTACGAACGCTAATTTAGAGAGTTTTATTTTACTATGCAAATATTTAGCCTTGTGTGTATTATTTTTTTTCAAAATTTTATTGTAATTATACGTAATTTTGCCCCTAATATTAATTTGTATTTTGTAAAAATAAGGTTTAAAATGAGTAAAAAAGGACGTGTGCTGGTGGCTATGAGTGGTGGTATTGACAGCACCGCAGCGGCAATGATGCTTCATGAAGAAGGATATGAAGTGGTCGGTATCACGATGAAAACTTGGGATTACGCCAACAGCGGCGGGTCAAAAAAAGAAACCGGTTGTTGTAGCCTGGATAGCATCAATGATGCCCGTGCAGTGGCTGTTAAGATGGGTTTTCATCATTTTATCGTTGACATTCGGGAAGAATTTGGCGATTATGTGATTGACAATTTTGTGGATGAATACTTAGCCGGTCGTACACCCAACCCCTGTGTTTTGTGCAATACACATATTAAATGGAGTGCATTACTCAAACGTGCGGATGCTTTGGATTGTGAATTTATCGCAACGGGGCATTATGCCGTTATCAATGAGTTAAATCACAGAAAATATATTACTAAGGCAGCGGATATGAAAAAAGACCAAAGTTATGTGCTTTGGGGCTTAACGCAAGAATGTTTGAACAGAACCCGATTCCCATTAGGCCATATGCAAAAACCGGACGTACGCAAGTACGTTTATGAGTCGGGATATGAGGAGTTTTCCAAAAAAGCTGAGAGTTACGAAATCTGTTTTGTGCCTGATAATGACTATAGAGGCTTTCTGAAACGCCGCGTGCCGGCACTTCAGGAACAAGTGATGGGAGGTAGTTTCATCAATACCAAAGGTGAAGTGATTGGTAAACATGAAGGTTATCCATTTTACACCATCGGTCAGCGCAAAGGATTGGGCAAAGCTTTTGGTCAGCCCATGTTTGTCACTAAAATTATTCCTGAATCTAACACAGTGGTTTTAGGTGAAATGGATGAATTGTTGCGCAACGGCATGTCGGTTGGAAAAATAAATCTACAAAAATATGCTCAAATCCCAGTAGAAGGTATCGAAGCTGTCACCCAAATTCGGTACAATGACCCCGGTTCATTAGCATTGGTCAAAAATGCTGATTATAGTACCTTACCGGGAGAGGCTCTCCAGGTAGAGTTTTATGCCAATGTAAAGGGTGTTGCGCCGGGGCAATCTGCAGTCTTTTATGAAGGTGATGATGTAGTGGGTGGGGGCATAATTATGGGTAGTTTTTTGAATTGAATCGGTAGAGAGTAGCTCCTCGGATTGTATAACTCAATTTATTTTAATCCATACGAATGAACGTTTTGAGACCATTGATTATCATATTTTTTCATTTTATGGCGCTTCTTTCATTTGGTTGCGGTAAAAATGAAACGGAAACTTTGCCGAAATCGGGCAAGTTATATTATCCATTGAATCTTGGGAAAGAGATGATATATGATGTGGATTCCATCATTTATGACCCTCAATCAACCGGAATTATCAAAATTGATACTTTTAGTTGGCAAATAAAAGAAGTGTTGAAAGACACCTTTAAGGATAATTCCGGTGAGGTCAATTATACTATTGAAAGATACAGCCGTTTTAAAGGAACCCAAAATTGGGCATTGGAAAATATATTTACTTCCGCTATTACTGAACAATACGCTTTAAGAACGGAAAATAACCTTAGATATATAAAATTCCCGACTGTATTCGGTGTCAACACTAAATGGGATGGAAATATTTTTATTGATCCGGCAATTAAAATAATGATAGCAGGAGAATCTATTGAATTATTTTCGAATAAATGGACATATCAGGTCGAATCCTTGGATAAGTCCGAGAAAATAGGAGATAAGTCTTTTGAAAATGTAATGACTGTTTTGGCTCAAACCAATCCTGCAATCCTCAACGAAAAACGCTATACACTGGAGAAATACGCCAAAGGTGTGGGTTTGGTTTATCGGGAACAAAAAATATTGGATACGCAAAAATTAGATGCCGGCGTAGCATGGGAAAAAAGAGGAGAAAAAGGATTTATTTTGGTACAGAAAGTGGTTAGTTTTTAAAATTCAATTTTTTGGTAAATTCTCCATTGATAAGTAAATCAAGTGCAGCATCACTTAATCTGACCCCAGCTTTGACTGTTTTATATCTGGCTGAAAAAAGTCCCAATCCACCTTGAATATTCGTATAAGTCGGTATCGTCTGTGAGCCTGTAATGCCTGTATTGGCTATTCCGATATTGATATAATCAATTAACTCCTGCCCACCGGCGAAAACTTCTATATCGATGGATTTGAATGTGCGCTTTACGCCCGGCAATACCGGCATATTATTGCCCAGATATTCATAAAAATCCTGCCCTCGTCTTGAAAAACTAACAATGGGGTCGGGTATACTGCCATTTAATTTGCGTTGGCCACTTGTCACAAAATCCCATTTTATATTTTTTGTCAATAATTGATTGGGTTTAGCGGGGTCAATTTCTTCATAATTGACGACTATTTTGATGTCAACAATGCGCGCCGATTTTTCATCGGTTTCCAATGTTACATTAAAAGTATTATCGTATCGGAGAAAAACGGGCGTTGTTCCGGGTGTAGTCACTTCATATTCCCCAATAACCTTGGTGGTAGATTTTGCAAATGGCTGGGATTCTCCTTTTTTTTGGATTTCTATGCGCCACTCTTCATCCGCTTTTAGGCTTAGTTGAGTATTATTTATTTTATACAAGAAATTAGGTGATTTTGCGAAAATGCCGTCTTTACGAGGATACCCCTCAGTATTGCCATCCACTTGCGTTAATATAAAACGCTCATTGTTGCGCACCCTTATAAGAGAGACATTGATATCTTTATAATAAAGAGAATCCGGAATCTGAGCAATTTCAGTGGCGCTTCTGTTAGGATCGACAAAAGCTTTTTCAACTCTTACATACGTTGAGGTATCGTTCAAAGATAATAGTCCATACACAACAGGAATACTTTTCCACCCTTCAACAGTATTCAATTCTTCGTTACAAGCAATACCTAAAATTACAGTGCTTGCTAAAAGGGCTGCTTTAAAAATATCTGGAAATTTCATTCAGCAAAAATAGCTTTTTCAAAGAATACAAAAAATATAATATGCTTTCGGCTTCAAATATTCCATTAAACGCCATTTTTTTTAACAAAATTGCCTTGCGTTTGACCTTATTTCTTCACCAATCAGCAATGGTAGTTTCTCGAATGTCCTTACAACGACAACCAATAATTTAACTTCAAGGTCAGGGTTTTATCTTTGGGTCCGAAAATGCCTTCCACTCGATAGTTATCGGTATAAACTAAGAACAAGTCAGACATGGGGGCAAATCGCCATTGTAAGCGGCTATTGATATTAAAGTTATTGGCTTGGGTATTGTATTGTAAAAAAGTTGTCCAAAACAGGTTGGTTGAAAAATTAATTTCAGAACGGGCATTCGCAAGCGTTAATGCTATATTGCCGTAAGGTTGCGGCAGCCAAATATTATTGCGTTCAAAACCGAGTGTGAAATTACCCCAAGGTTGTGCACGTAAACTGACTTCTCCTCGGACAGTCAACTTCGTGCCATTATAAAATTGTCCGTACACGAGAAACATACTGAGGGGGGTGTTTTTTCGGGTGTCGGTATTGAATTGCACATTAAATTCTGTCATATTATACGCTTTGGCGGGCAATGGAACGGCAGAAATATCAAATGGATAAAGGAGATGCACATAATTGTTGTTGACCCTAAAGCGCAATTGTGCGGTATTTTTATAAAAAATGAAATGCCGCAACCGTGTGTACCATTCGTTGAGTGTGCCATCGGTATTCATCCAGACAAAATTTTCAAGCCCTGACCAATGGAAATTAACTTTATTGCTGGCTTTCGGAAATGTGTAATAGTCAATCATATTGGATAGTTGAGTAAAACCCACCCGCACATTTTGATTGGTATTAGGATCATATTGAACAAGTCTGCCGGTGAAACCCATATCGGAAAAATAGTTTTTTCCCATATTCTGAAATTCTAAAAAAGTGCGGAATCGCTGACCTGAATAAGCAACCCGTCCGTAGAGATGATTGTTTTGAGTGGTAAAATGTTGTTTTATTGAATGTAAAAACCCCATTTTAGCTGACCATTTTCCATCTACCGTGTTGAAAAAATATTCGCTTCCTACATTGCGTCCATAATCGTTGTTGCGTTTATCAGCCCCGTCGAAACCTTGCCTATTTAACAAGAGTCCTTTAAAAAATGAACGTTTCCCGATACGCTGTTGAAAAGTTGCGGCTGCATAGTTTTGACCTGCCTTGGTGCTATCTATTTGCGAGTGCATATTGAACAAGCCAATGCGCAATCGGGTATTCAAATTACCGGTTAATCGGGCGCCAAAAAGAATTGGAACTGTACGACCTGAACCGTCAAGCCCAATGCGCCGCGAATAAAAAGGTTGTTCTTCGCTGAAATCAGTGCCAAACCCCGTAAATATATCACTGTTCTCAATAAAGAACTGTCGTCTTTCTGGAAAAAAAAGATTGAAACGGGTTAGATTTGTCACTTGTCTATCTACTTCAACTTGTGAGAAATCGGGGAATGTTGTCAAGTCTAAATTAAGTGAAGACGTTAGAGCGATTTTTGCGTCCCCTCCAATGTTAGGTTTAAAACTTGTCGGTTTTTCTGGTGAATATTCTTTGCGGGTTGTCGCCGTGGCATATGGGATTAAAGCAATATTGTTCCCTTGTTTGTGGGGTGCTTCATCCCAAATCAAAGAACCATAATAACCAAAATCGGCCATATCAAATTGACGAGGTACTTGTGCCCATACATGTGTTTCATTGGTACCGGGTTCGGTACGCACGAATTGAATACCCCATATCGTATTGCCATCTTTAAATCGGAGAGTTTTAAAAGGAATAGCCATTTCAACAACCCACTTATCAGCGAATCGAATAACTTGTGATGACCACTTATTGTCCCAAGTTGCATCAGCTCGACCAGTTGTCAACAACGCTTCAGTTTGGGCATTCATAACATTTACCCCAAAAGCAAAACCATTCGCTTTTTGGCTATTTGGGTCAATCAATACGGCAAACTCGTCGGACAAGCCATAATTATCCCGTTTCAAAGTGCCGATAAAATAGGGTACACTATCGTAGCAGATGGCAGCAACATATAAATTGTGGTCATCATAAGCCAGATGAACTTCCGTTTTTCGAGATGCCGGTTTATCATCAACCGGTTTTTGTTGCCAAAATGATTGAGCCATATCCCCACTTTGCCATATATTTTCACTCAAATCGCCATCAATAGTAATGGGTTGTAAAGTTCTTTTGATGTGAATTCTGTATTTTTCCGCATTATTTCCACTGATACTGAGGGGGGTAGTTTGAGAAAAAAGGATAGTGTTGTAGCCTACCAATAAGAGTAAAAGATAAAACGCAATTTTTTTCATAGCAAAAGTCTTATTTGATGCAAATCTAATAGACTTTTAGTATTGCGTTGAATCCATTCAGAAGGAGATTAAGGGCTTTGTCTAAAAAATAAGTGAGAACCTCCATAAATCAACCAAAAAGAAAAGGCTGCCCCAAAAGACAGCCTCCATAAGTTTCCATTATATCGAATTTGTTTCCATTTAACGGCTACCGCCTTTTGCTTGAAAACCAATCGTTTTTTTGTTGAAAATAAAATCTGATTTATCCAATTTCAAATGTTCGACATCTTGCATGCTGAGGACATTGATAACGCCTTCAACCCGCTCTTCACGAGGCATACCTGCCAGACGAAGATTGTGCTTGTTGATAGCATCCGTTACTACCTGACGGACAGTGCGGGCATTGCCGAAGTATTTATCTCGATATTCATGAATAAATGCGAGATAATTTTTCAAATGCTCTTCCGCATCAGCTGCAATGGTCATGCCGGCATCATTGAACATTCCGATAGCGATGAGCAATAATTCGTCCGGAGAATAATCTTCAAATGATAAAGTTTTATCGAATCGGCTGCTTAAACCCGGATTTGTTTTGAGGAATGTTTCCATATTATCGGTATAACCGGCTACAAAAACGAAGAATTCACCGCGTTTATCTTCCATTCGTTTCAGAAGTGTTTGAATGGCTTCGTCACCAAAATCACCGCGTCCACCACCACTGCCGTAAGCAGAAAGGGCATAAGCTTCATCAATGAAAAGAACACCGCCATTGGCTTCTTCAATTTTTTCGGACGTTTTGATGGCTGTTTGACCTACATAACCGGCTACCAGTCCTTGACGGTCGGTTTCGACCATGTGTCCGCGTTCCAAAATACCTAAGGCTTTGTATATTTTAGTTAAAATACGAGCCACCGTGGTTTTACCCGTTCCGGGATTACCCACAAAAACGGTATGTAAATAGAATGAGCCTAAAACATCCCGTCCGGATTCTCGGTAATAGCGCACCAAATTAACCAATTCTCCAATCTGCTCTTTCACTTTATTCATACCAATCAAGCGATTGAGTTCATCAAGAGACGTTTTGAGCAAAGATTCATCAATCGGAATACTTGGTAAATCACGTTTGAGTCTCAAGCTGATTTTTTCGACATCAACCAATTGTACCAACGACATTTCATCTTTGGTCAATGATTTTGGATTGTCGTGCGACATGATGCGCAAACCAAGGTTGATTTTGGCTTGTTCGATGATATCATAGACAAAACGCGCATTGCCAAAACTGCGATCTCTATTTCTGTAGGCTTCCGTAATCACTTCGTCCACCCGTTTTTTAGCGGCAGGGGACAGGATTATACCTTTTTCATGCGCTGCATAAGCCGCAATTTGAGACAGCTCTTGCGGCAAATAATCTGAAAAGTCAAAGAAATGCTTGAAACGCGACCGCAATCCGGGGTTTGAGTCAATAAAATGACGCATCTCTTTCGGGTAGCCAGCTACAATGACTGAGATATCCCCTGCACCATTCGACATTTCTTTTACTAAAATCTCAACTACTTCGCGACCAAAATCTTTCGTGTCGTCGTTTGACCGGGCTAAAGAATAGGCCTCATCAATGAAAAGAACGCCACCTCGCGCTTTTTCAATGGCTTCTTTCACTTTTGGGGCGGTTTGACCAATATATTCACCTACCAAATCAACCCTATCCACTTCATGAACATGGCCTTTTGACAGTAACCCCATTTTTTTATAGAGTTTACCCATCATCTGAGCCACAGTCGTTTTACCCGTTCCCGGATTGCCCACAAAAACGGAGTGCACATTTATCTGGCTTTTTTCATCAAAACCTTTGTCTTTTCTGAGTTGTAGGAACTGGATATATTTGGCGTGGTCTCTGACTTTTTGTTTGATTTCCTTTAGGCCAATCAGAGCATCCAAACGAGACATCACTTCTTCAAATGTCAAATCGGAATCTTCATCGGGTACTAAAACAATCGGAGCTGGGCGATTGGGGAGCATAACCGGAGAAATGCCTTCCTCAAATTCATCATTTATTTCAAAAGGCAAAACGGCAAGCACTTTATCCATAAAAATCAACTCGCAAGTATAACGATCTTTACGCCAAGAGCCCTTCACATTTGACCCCCATCCGGCGGTAATTGTGATGTATTCATCTTTTCTTTCTACTCGATGCAAACGGATTATCTGCCCTTTCAGCTCCCGCGCATCATTATAGAACTTGGTAAAAAGCTCACATTGCCAACTCTTATTTGGATTCAGATTGCGGAGAATAATCTCAGCGTATATATAGCGTGTTTCTTCTCCACAAAAGGTTTTGTAATAAATACGATCATTCTCAGGAATATCATCATAAGGACCCTCGTAAAGGCGAAGAGATTGTACTTCAAGATACGGATTGTCGTGAAAAGTCACTTCTCTGCCTGCATCTTCTACATAGAAATATTTAGTAGCCACTTTTTCTCCTTCTACATAAGCTTCCCAGTAATACGTTCCTTTTTTCCAGAATGCACCTTCTTTCTTATTTCCCCAACCTTCACGAACAAAAATGAAGTTATCATATTTGCTTACTTTGCGTTTAAAAGGCAAAGAACAGAGTTCTGTACGACCTTTTTTGAGTGCAAAACATTTTATTTCAACTTCTACTTCCCAATCTTCAACATCATATAGTTTATTATAAAGAGACAGTTCAGCGTAGATATAAGTGGTTTCGTATCTGTCAAATACCTGACGATACTTCTTTCTGTTGTCCGCAAGCCATTCAGTTGAAGAGTAGATTTTGAGCTCGCGGAATTTGAATTTTTTAAAATCCGCTTGGTTATATGTTTCGCTTAACATTTTTTCCATAATGTGATCGGAATAATCGGGTAATTTATTGCAGTGACTTGATGCAATTTAAACGTAAAATAATCTTTTTTTTGATAATTATACCAATTTATTCATATTTTTTTTTCCACATTTTACTAAATGGTGCTTTTTTACATCTAAACGGTCGTTGAAATGCCCCCCTCAGTATAAACATTTGTTTTTCATTTATAAAAAGGTTTATTGTATTACGTCATCGGAATAAAAAAAGATTTGGCAATAAGGGAATATTTATAAAAAACTTAGTTTACCATTCATACAATAGAACATACCATTCATACAATAAACAATACTTTTCAATTGTCAAAGACATACATTTGCAATAATAAAATGACATTATATTAAATAATAAAATTCCATACAATTCTTCAAAACACTAATCAACTTAACATCCTGCATGACTCCAATTAAATTGACTGTATTGTTTTTTTTTTGCATAGACACTAATTTAGCTTGATATTTATTGAATTATCGAAAAATTCGACTCATTTAACAAAAACTCATATAATTGGTTGTTAATACAAACCAATATTTGTTAACCTCTATGAGGAATGTTATTATCACATGACTTTAAAATCGACGTAGTTCAAATCCAAAAGCCTGACATCAGAACGATTGTCAGGTTTTTTTTACATTTATCTTGCGTTATCTTGTCAAAACGATATAATCTTTAATCAAAGTTCTAAAAAAATCAATTTTTTCGTTGGTATAGGTCAGATTCAATTTAATATCGAGGATTTTTTTAAGGTGAGCATACAATTCATCAATTGCTTCGGCGTGAGAGCCATTTTGATATTTTTGAAATCTTGTGATGACATTTTTAATAAACAGCATATCTTCCTCGCAAAGCTGTTTCACTTGGGGATACTGAGGGGTATAGTTTTCAAGTGTATTGATGTTTAAAATATCGTTTAATCTGAACCGTCTGTCAGTACCCATTTTGATGACCGTTGTACCGGCTGCCATGTCACCCAACCGCTGTTTTTTATCGGTTGAGCTAATGAGAAGTGCCCCTAATATGCCAAATGAAAAGAAATAATCAGGAAGTAAGAGCACAGCCCGCAAAAGCAAATCACTCAGGCTTACCGGTTTTCCATCAATTCTAACAACTTTTGTATTTTGTGCGCGTTTACCGATAGTTTGTCCGTTCAAGATTGCCTCACAAGCCATACTGTAAAGCAGTAAAAACCAAACAGGAAACAAACCCACAATAATTTCTATAAAACGGGAGTCCAATTGGAATAAAAAAGCAGTGACAATTCTGAGGGCTATCCATAAAAACACCATAATGATTGAATCAATCAAAAGCCCAAAAAAACGTTCACGCAAGCCCGCTAATTCATATTCAATGGTTACATTTTGAGTGGTAGATATTTCGATGGTTGTCATACTTTATTTTTTCGGTAAAAATATTTCAAAAAAATCTAACTTTACAACATTCTAATTTATTTATACTTGTACTTCATGAAAGAAACACAATTCATCCAACAAAACAAAGATAAATGGTTGGATTTTGAACATGTCATAAAGGAAACTGGCAAAGATCCTGACAAACTGCATGATGTTTATATCCAAATTACCGATGACTTGTCTCATGCGCGTACTTTTTACCCTTCGCGTTCGGTTAGAGCATATTTAAACGGTGTAGCACAAGTGATTTTCACGGATATTTATAAACAGAAAAAGTCTCCCCTTAGTAAATTGCGTTATTTTTTTACGGATGAGTTGCCTCAAGTGGTCTATATTTCGAGGTGGTCTTTTTTTTGGGCAATTGCTTTTTTTATTTTATCATTCGCCATCGGTTATTTTTCAGGGATGAAAGACCCTGATTTTGTCCGCACTATTTTAGGTGATAATTATGTGAATATGACGGCTGAAAACATTAAGTCGGGCGACCCTATGAAAGTATATAAAGAATCCGGTCGATTTGATATGACTTTCGGCATTATGGTCAATAATATGTGGGTAACGTTGATGTATTTCATTCTTGGGATATTTGCCGGTATCGGCTCTGTAGTGATGATGATGTACAATGGTATCATGTTGGGTTCTTTTTTACAATATTTTGCCCAAAATAATTTACTTCAAGAGGCAAATCTAACGGTTTGGATGCACGGAACTTTCGAAATTTCAGCTATTATCATCGGTACAGCAGCCGGTATTACGTTGGGGCGAGGGCTTTTGTTTCCGGGCACCTATACCCGTTTGCAAGCCTTTCAGATGTCCGCTCGGCGAGCTATCAAAATCATGATAGGCGTAATGGTCATGTTATTTTTTGCTGCTATTGTTGAGGGTAATTTGACTCGCCATACCGAACTTGGCGACGCTTTCAGAGGGGTTTTTATAGCGTCTAACTTAGGGGTTTTGCTTTTTTACTTCGGTTGGTATCCGTTTTACAAGGCAAAAAAAGGATTTAAAGCACCCTTAAAAGAGGCTCATTTACCGATGGACAATTTTTATAAAGTTGATTTCTATAAAATTAAAGGATCAGGCGAAATTTTTAATGATACTTTTATCTTTTTCAAGCGATATCTGAAACAATACTTATTGACATCTGCTGCTTTATCTGCTTTGTTTTGTTTACTCGTTTTCAGCTTTTCTTCCGAGTCACCTGATGATACTTTTAAATTGGAAACGAATATTTTTACCCAAATTGAGGTGCTGGTTCAGTTTTTTTCAAACGGGAAAGTCCTTTTTTTACCTTATTTGAATGGATTTGTTTATGCTGTTTTGGCTTTTGTTGTGTATAATTTAATGCTCAGAAATGAATCGGATGTGCATAAACCCGAATTTGTTGCTGACTTAACGACCCGTCAACATATTTTGTCCTTTTTGAAAATATGGGCGGTTTCTACTTTGTTGATGTTATGGGCGGCAACGGATAGTATATGGTTGTTCTTGTTTTTTTGTGCTGTTATGCCATTTATGGGTTTATGGCTATTTTTGATGTATCGAAATGGTTTTAGCTTAACCAATGGCATTCGACATGCATGGTGGTTGATGGGGAGCGGAATCGGTTTGAGTTATAGCGCACATTATGTGATGCTTGTTTTGATTTATTTATTTTTTTCCGTTCTGAATTCCGGCCTGCTCTATTTTTATCTCATGTTTATCGGTTGGAATATGTCATTTGTTTCTCAGGTGCATTTAGATGAAATAGCTGTTATACTCATGACGTTTATGGCAGCATTTACCATTTTTATTAATTATATGCTGTTTTTTACGGCATATGGTTTTTTGTATTACTCATTGCTTGAAATCAATGAAGCCAATAGCTTGATTGAGAAAATTAAGCAAATTGGTATTGGTAAAAAGATACAAGGTTTGGCGAGAGAATAAAAGAATGGTGATATTCGAGTTAATCAGACTTTTTCTAAAAAAACAATTCAATCAATGCGTATATTTTTTTTCATCTTCATTTTCGTTTTAAGGGTTAATACTGAGGGGGGGGCACAAATTCCTTCTCACTCATTCGTTGATACACTTTCATTAGAAGATTTGGAGGTGACAGATACAAGTCAGGCATATATTGATGAGTATCAACCGATTGTCCCCAAAAATGATTATCAGAAATTGTCCCAAAAATACTATCAGGAGGATATAAACCCTAAAGATTTTGACACCAACGCTTGGAAAAAAGCAACGAATGGATTGGATTACAGCATTGAGAAAGAGGAAGAAAAACCGCAGTCTAAAAATTTGCCTTCTTTTAATTTTAGTCCATTTTGGCTTTCTGTTATCAAATGGTTTTTTATCATTGCAGGTATTTCTATTTTGGCGTTTATTATATTGAAGTTTGTCGGTGAAGGCAACGTTTTTGGACGTCAAAGTCGGCGTGTTTATGCACCTTCTGTCACGATTGATTTGGAACATATTGAAGAAGATTTACAAAATGCTGAATTTGATGCCTTTATTCAACAAGCCATTACTAAAAAACAATTCACCCTTGCCATTCGATTATATTACCTTGCCATTATCAAAGAGTTGAATATTACAGGAGCTATTAAATGGAAAAAAGATAAAACAAACAGTGCTTATATCAGGGAAATGCGTCAACATAAGCTGATTGAACCTTTTCGGCGCATTACTAACATTTTTGAAAGGGTGTGGTATGGAGATGCAGCTTTTGAGGAAGCAGATTTTTATTCTCTGCAACCGGTGTTTCAGGATGTTCTGAAAGAGTCAAAAAAAAGCTGATTCCTGTAAAAGAAATCAGCCAATGAATAATAATTAATTGGTTTTTAACATTATAAGGCTAATATTTCAGCCATTTTCATCAATTCCCGGTTGATCGGTTTGTTTTTAGCAATTGCTTCTTCAAAGGAAGTATATGAAATGTCATTGTTCAAAAGACCTACCATAACATTGCTTTTATGGTCCAAAAGCGCATTAACGGCTTCATAGCCCAAGCGACTTGCCAAAACGCGATCAATACAAGTGGGTGAACCTCCTCTTTGCAAATGACCAATAATGGTTATTTTTGTATCGTACTGGGTAATTTTTTCTTTTACAAGCTTCGCCACTTCTTCTGCACCCCCATATTTGTTACCTTCGGCAACAATGACCAATCCGAAAGGTTTTCCTCTTCTTGCGGCTTTCTTCAATTGTGTGATTAAATCATCAACTGAATTGTTATTTTCGGGAATTAAAACCCCACTTGCTCCACTGCCGATAGCAGAATGAAGCGCGATGAAACCCGCGTGACGCCCCATCACTTCTACGAAAAACAGACGGTCATGGGAGTGCGCTGTATCTCTTATCTTATCAGCGGCTTCCATAGCCGTATTAATAGCCGTATCGAAGCCTATAGTGAGGTCGGTACCAAAAAGGTCATTATCAATTGTTCCGGGAATACCAATAAAAGGAATATCGAACTCTTTTGAAAAAATCGAAGCACCCGTAAAAGTACCATTTCCACCGATAGCAACACAAGCATCAATATCATTTGCTAGGAGTGTATCGTGCGCTTTTATGCGCCCTTCGGGAGTCATAAACTCCATAGACCGAGCCGTTTTGAGCATTGTTCCGCCACGATGAATAATATTGCCCACATCAGATGTTTCAAGCCTTTTGATTTTTCCATCAATCATGCCTTGATAACCTCTTTCAATTCCATAAACGTGAAGATCGTGATAAGTAGCTGTTCGAACAACTGCACGTATAGCCGCATTCATACCCGGAGCATCGCCACCGGATGTAAAAACTGCAATTCTTTTAATTTTTTTTGATGTCATAATTTTCTTTATTTCTGACAAAACACTGTCTTTTAGACAATATTGGTATTGATTTTATTCAAATGATATTCTGCCAGTTTGTCAATAGGTTTTTGAATGACAGTTCCAAGATTCAAATCATGCTCATCTAAAACTACTTTCAAAATATCTTTGAAGTGATGAGCAATAGAGCCAACGAAACAAATAGGCAATGAATGGCAGCCTTCATATTTGGTGATATGGCGCCTGACCAATTCCGTAAAAGCTTCAGCGACTAACTTTTGAATGTAAAAATGGTCTCTATGTTTAGAAAAAAAAGTTGCGAATGCTGCCAAATATACGTTTGGTGCATCCCCATATATTTTGTTCAAAAAAGTTCTTTTATTATTACCATACTCTTTCTCAAATTCTGCCTTCATATCGTCAGGAAGTTCTCTGTAAAAATAGGCGCGAAGAATCAACTTTCCAAAATGAGAACCTGCTCCCTCATCACCGAGCAAATAGCCCATATTGGTGATATTGTCTGTGATTTTTTCGCCATCGTACAAACATGTATTCGATCCTGTTCCGATTATGCAAGCAACGCCAGGTTTATCACCACAGGCGGCTCTTGCAGAAGCTAAAAGGTCATGCTCGACCACTATTTTAGCATTTTTAAAAATGCGCTCTAATCCTCCTTTAACCACTTCACACCGCATCACATCAGAGCAACCTGCCCCATAAAAGAAGATTTCACGGGCTTCATCAACTGAAACCTGATGTATAAAATCTTTTTGCAATTCAGTTTCGATTTTATCTTCATCGTGAAAAAAAGGATTAAAACCCATTGTTGTTACCAGCTTTCTGGTGCCATCGGGGTGAATCATGAGCCAATCGGCTTTTGTCGAACCACTATCAACGATTATTAGCATGATATTTAAGTTAAAGTTTAGTTATCTGACAAAGGTAGTGTATTTTTTACACTAACTAAAAATATTTTCCATAAAAAAGTATTTTCTATTCATTTTAAAGCAGCCCATGAGCCGCTTTTAATATTTCTCCAAAATATAAAAATAGTGCTTTAAATATGGCTTTAAAAAAAATGTTTAAAAATGTTTAAAAAAATTTGTTTTATAAACACAAATTGTTTTAAATTTGTACTCTGAATTTAATTCATTTGTATTCATTTAAATATCACTTACGCCATGCTATCAAAAACAGACATTCTCCAAACAGGACAAATAATCCAAGTCAATTCTGGTCATTTTGATATTGACCTTGTCAAATTACGAGATTTTTTGACAAATCATTGGCTCAACGTTTCTATTTTCACTCTTTTGTTATACGTTGTTTTTACAAAAGACATTCACTTTTCGCTCCATCTCAATGATGATGGTAAAGTACCTATTGCTAAAGCTTTAGCGGTAGCGAATAATAGTCCTAAAAATTCAAAACAAAAAGTTGCGAAACAATCCGTGGCTGATATTGCCTTTGACACTGCTTTGGATCTTGATGATCATAATGGCGATGGGGTGATTGCTTTGTTGCCAGCCCGAAACATCAAATCCATTAAATCTGTTAAAGATAATAATGAAGCTAACCTTTTTAATACAGTGTCTGTTTTCACAAATCCTCAAAAAGCTGACCCCTCAGTATTAAAAACCAAACAGGAAAAATGCTGGGATTATGTCACTCGTTTTATCAATATAGCTAAATCAGAGCGCAAAAAATTTGGCATACCGGTCAGCATTACATTAGCTCAAGGGCTTCTGGAAAGCGACGCCGGACAAAGTCGTTTGACTCAGAAAGCCAATAATCATTTTGGCATCAAAACGTTTAGTAAAAATGTTAGACATGTGGTTATGAAAGATGATACGCCCAAAGATAAGTTTAAAGTTTATAATTCTGCTTGGGAAAGTTTTAGAGATCACAGTTTACTTTTGATGCGCGACCATTATAAACCCCTTCAGTTTTTGAGTAAAACGGATTATGTCGGTTGGGCGAACGGTTTAGAAAAAGCTGGATATGCGACAGACAAACAATATGCAGAAAATCTGATTAAAATTATCGAAAACCTTCAATTATATCGCTTTGATGAAGCTTAAAAAAAGCAGCATCCAATCAAGGTAGATTTAATAATTCGTATTCAAACAGCTATCATAAAAAAATCGTTTCGATTACAAAAAGTCCTGAATGAACATTCAGGACTTTTTAGTTTTTACTCAGACGAAATTTTCTTTCTGTTTTTCTATTTATCTGATTAATAATTGTCTCTAATGGTCTAAATTCGCTCCTGAATTTGAGTTCAACGATACGGCTCAAGTTCAAATCTTTGGGTTCTCCAGTTTTGATAAAACTAATTAAACTAAATTATATGAAAAACGTAACAGTTATTGGTGCAGGCACAATGGGCAACGGTATTGCACATGTATTCGCTATGCATGGTTTTGGGGTATCTTGGGTTGATATTTCTCAAAGTGCTTTGGATAAAGGCATGGCGACTATTCATAAAAATTTGGAGAGGATGATTGCAAAAGGGACAATTTCAGATGAACAGAAAGAATTGACGCTCAATAATTTAAGTCTTTTTACCGATATTACTGAAGGGGTCAAAAAAGCTGACCTTGTGGTGGAAGCTGCTACGGAAAACGTTGATTTGAAGCTTAAAATATTTAAGCAATTAGATGACACAGCCCCCACAAAAGCTATTTTAGCCTCAAACACATCATCTATTTCAATTACTAAAATTGCGGCTGCCACCAAGAGACCAGAACAAATAATCGGGATGCATTTCATGAATCCGGTGCCTTTAATGAAGTTAGTAGAAGTGATTCGGGGTTATTCAACGAGTGACGAAGTAACCCATAAAATCATGAATTTGAGCCGAGTGTTAGAGAAAAACCCGGTTGAAGTCAATGATTATCCCGGTTTCGTTGCCAATAAAATCTTGATGCCGATGATCAATGAGGCGATCATCACACTTTACGAAGGCGTTGCCGGGATTGAAGAAATTGATACGGTGATGAAATTGGGTATGGCTCATCCCATGGGTCCCTTGCAACTGGCAGATTTTATTGGTTTAGATGTTTGCTTATCAATTTTGCGGGTACTGCAAGATGGGTTTGGTAATCCTAAATACGCGCCTTGTCCGTTGTTGGTGAACATGGTGATGGCTGGTAAATTGGGGGTCAAATCAGGGGAAGGATTTTATGACTATTCTAAGGGCGGTAAGGAGTTATTTGTTTCAAAAAGATTTGTCAAATATTGATACCAAATATACATGGAAAAAGTAAAACTTGTACAAGAAGACCATAAGCAAGTGTTGGGTTTACAATTACCCACTGACCCACGGTGGGTGAATTTAGCCACTATCAGCTTGGAAGATATTCTGACCGATCATGCGTATTGTGAGCAGAAAGCGGCTACGTCGTGTATTTCTCTCATTCAGTCCTATCCTGAAAAAGAAGAAATGGTACGAGAGTTGGCGCCCATTGTGACGGAAGAGTGGGGGCATTTTAGGGCGGTTTTGGCAGAGTTAGATAAACGGCATTTGAAATTAGGGCGTCAGCGCAAAGATGAATATGTGAATGAATTATTGAAATTTGAGAACAAGAATGTTTCAAGAGATGAGCGGTTGGTTGAGCGGCTTTTGATTTGCGCTTTGATTGAAGCAAGAAGTTGTGAGCGTTTTCGTATGTTGAATCTGAATTTGGAAGATAAAGATTTGGCTAAGTTTTACTATAAATTTATGGTAGCGGAAGCGGGTCATTATCGACTCTTTTTGGACTTAGCCAAACTCTACGGGGATGGAGAAAAAGTGATGAAACGCTGGAAAGAATATTTAGTATATGAATCCGAATTGATGAACCGCTTGGAAGTGAGAGGAGATAGGATGCATTGACCTTTTTTTTGTTATTTTTGGGCATACACAATTCATCATTGAAAAATATATTATCTATCCAGCCTTTAAAATGTCTTATTGCATGAAAAACATTCCACTTTGCTTGCTCATTATAGGGTTTATACTGAGGGGAGGGGATTTGAAGGCTCAAGTGGAGCTAACAGAGTCTAATCTACCCATTGTCACCATTAATACTAATGGGTTATCCATCCCTGATGAGCCTAAAATTACCACTGATATGCGGATTGTTTTCAATCCGAATGGACTCACAAAGCCAACCGATACGGCGAATATCTATTTCGGAAAAGTTGGGATTGAAACCCGTGGTTCGACTTCACAATCATTATCACCTAAGAAACCTTATTCGATTGAATTCAGGGATAGTGTGGGGAATAATAGAGAAGTTGCTCTTTTTAAGGGCTGGACAAAAATTGAAGATTATGCATTAACTGCCCCATATACCGATAAATCGCTTATTCGTGAAGCGTTGACCTATCATTTGGCAGGTACTATAATGCCTTACGCGCCTAAAACGCGGTTTTGTGAGCTTATCTTAAACGGCAATTATCAAGGCATTTATCAAATCACGGAAAGTATCAAACGCAAAAGATTGGGGATATCTAAGGCAGATTCGTTGGCCACTTCAGGTGATGCTTTGACAGGAGGATATATCTTAAAAATTGATAAAACTACCGGGGAGCCTACAGGCATTTCGACGGGTTTCAATTCTCAAATAATTGGAGCAAACGGTCAGAAAACCTATTATTTGTATCACTATCCAAAGCCTGAGGATATTAAACCAGCGCAGGTTACTTACATAAAAGCTCTTGTGAGGGAATTTGAGGCGGTTATGAACGGTGATAAATTTGATGATGACACAGAGGGGTACGCTAAATATTTCGATGTGGAGACTTTGATTGATTATTGCATTATGAATGAGTTGACCAATAATGTGGACGGCTATCGCTTGAGCACCTATTTTTTTAAAGATAAAAACAGTATCAATCCAAAATTCAAAATGGGCCCCGTTTGGGACTATAACATCACTTTGGGCAATGCGAATTATTGTAGCGGGGGTGAAACGAATGTTTGGGCATATCAATTTAACGACCGATGTCCTTCAGACTATTGGGGTGTGCCGTTTTGGTTTGAGAAATTATTCAGTGATGCCAAATTTAAGAAAAAATTTAAAGAACGTTGGGAATTCCTGCGCCAAAATCAATTGAGTACACCCCATATAATGGGCGCTATTGATAGTTTTACGACACTTTTATCGGCTGCCCAGCAAAGAAATTTTACAAAATGGAATATTTTGAACACTTATGTTTGGCCCAATCTAAAAGTAAATGGTTCTTATACCGGCGAAATCACTTATCTCAAAGATTGGTTGACCTTACGCTTATTTTGGCTTGACGGACAGATCAAAGCTATGAAAACATCCAATCATCCCAGTGATGAGTATTCTTTAGAAGTATTTCCCAACCCATCCGGTTCGGCAAATGAGGTGCGTTTTGCCTACTATTTGGGTTTGAATTCAAAAGTCAGTTTGAAGATTTTAAATGCTGTCGGTCAATTGGTAGAATATCAAGAAGTGGAACAAGCAGCGGGAGACAACAGTCTATATTGGCGACAAAACTACCAAAAAGGCATTTTTGCTTATGAATTATTGATCAATGGTAAAAGGTGGAAAACGGGGAAACTGTCTAAAATGTAAATACCTAAAAATTTAAATCAATAAGATTTTGAGAGTGTAAAACACCCATTCAAGTTTTGATTGGGTAAATTGATATTCATTGATTCGTTATCCGGATAACGAATCAATGAATATCAATTTACTCAATCAAAATGTCGGATAGAAATCAAAATGTCGGATAGAAATCTTTTGTCAAATCTTTATACCCCTCAGTATAATCATTGCGGACATCCGAATTTTGGATAATCAACTCATCCTTGACAAGCGGTTTCTGATGGACTTCAAATTGTAAAAGCAATCGTTCAACAGGTTTGTTGGCTAATGTGTGAACCTCCGTCATTTTGGTCAGATAAAACCCATAAGTACGGGCTATTTCGACAAATCGCAAGCCTTCAATCAAAGGCAATATGACACAAAATTTTCCATCTTTATCCAGCAAATGCCGCGTGGCATGCAATAAATCGCCGTGTGGTAATTTGACAGTGTGCCTGACGTTTGTTTTATCCTGATTGCTTGAAAAAGTGCCACCCGTAAAAAACGGGGGGTTGCTGACAATAAGATCGTATCTGATATCAGTTGTTTTAGCAAAATCTTGGATGGAATTGTGAAAAGGAGAGAGGCGGTTGGAAAAAGGAGATTGAAGCATATTTTCTTGTGATTGAAGAAAAGCCGCATCATCTATTTCGATGGCATGCACAAAATTGGGCGAATTATCCGAATCGGTTTCGGGTGTTTGTGCAGTTCTTTGAGCCAACATGATAGCTATTATGCCGGTTCCACTACCAATATCAAGGATTTTTTTAGCTTGTGCTACGTCTGCCCATGCACCGAGTAAAACGCCGTCCGTACCTACTTTCATGGCGCAACGGTCTTGCTCGATTTTAAATTGCTTGAATGTAAATGGTTTGCTCACTACTTTTTTTTCTTGAAGCATACATTTTTGAAAATTGAGGTCGGTTAATAATGTATTATTGAACTGTTATTTAACGAAATAAAAAGAATTTAGTTTAAGTAGAAACCTATGAATTATGTAGGAAGTACGATAAATCAAACAATGTTTTCTATTGAAACAAGATAAAATTTAAAATATAAAAATACGAGTTTTATAGAATTATTCACAAAAATAGTGTTTTATGAAAAAATATTTTGATTATTTCAAAAAATAGATGCTTATTCCTCGGAATAGCATCGTAAATTTGCGGCAATATTTTCCAAATTATGAATTTATTCAGCGAAATCGCTTTTTTATTAAAAAAAGAAACCACACTTGAATTGAGACAGAAATATGCTCTCAGTGGTATTCTTTTATATGTCACCTCTACTGTTTTCGTCATTTACCTTTCTTTTATTAAAGTTGAACCTACCGTTTGGAATACTCTTTTTTGGATTATCTCACTATTTGCTTCTATCAATGCTGTGGTGAAAAGTTTTTTTCAAGAAAACTCAGCCCGACAACTTTTTTATTACCAACTTGTCAACCCGATTGCAGTTATTATTTCGAAGATAATCTACAATATTTGCTTGTTATTGGTGATTAATATTCTGACTTTTATCATGATGAGCATCATGGTAGGCAATCCTATTCACAATCTTTCGCAGTATTTTCTGGCCATAGTACTCGGAAGTCTTGGTTTCAGTATTACTTTTACTTTTATTTCAGCCATTGCAGCCAAAGCCAATAACTCGGCAACCATGATGGCTATTTTGAGTTTTCCGGTAGTTCTTCCTATTTTAGTTACTTTGATAAAACTATCGAAGAGTGCTATCAGAATGACAGACACAACCTGGGCGAAAGATGTTTTGATGCTGGGAGCCATTGATTTGATTTTGATTGCATTATGCCTCCTGCTTTTTCCGTTTTTATGGCGGGATTAATACATAGAATCTTATTTCAATTGACATATCCCCCGCTTTTTGTTTTTATACTGAGGGGGGTAAAATTCAAATAATTATGAGAAAAAATTGGTGGAAAATCCTTTGTGTCATCTTGCTATCATGGACTTTTATTGCCGGCTTGATGGTGCCTATGCGCCCCGGAGTTACAAGCGTAACGCCCTATAGTGCTAAGGTAGGCGATACGATTTGGTTAAAAGCTGACGGTTATAACACCAATTGGGGAGGCGCAACAAAAGGTAAGGCTTGGCTTCATATTGACGAATTTTTCAAAGTTGAAAAAGCCGGCAAAAAAATGGATTCGCTGAATGTTTTTGCCATTCAATCCATTGATTTTAAAGCCATTAATGACCAAGAAGTTGAGTTTAAATTTGTGATTCCACAGCATTTACCCCTCGCAACAAAACTTGAAAATGCGAGCCTTTTGGTCAGTGTAGAAGGGGCTGAACAGGCTCTTCGCCCTGAAGCTATTGCTATCACTCAAGATTCAATCAACGCATACAGAGGTAAAACTTTTTGGAACTCAAAATTGGATATTCATCGCCAATGGCATTTCGAATACCCTTATCGCAATATTTTACAAGAAACTTTACGGAATACTTTTTTTCATGTTCCGATGTGGTTTGTGATGTTTACGTTGTTTACCATAGCCATTTACCACGGTATTCAGTATCTTCGCTTCAGACGCCGAGAGTCTGATATAAAAGCGGTTTCTTTTACACAAGGGGGCGTTTTATTTGGCTTTTTGGGCTTATTTACGGGCGGTTTATGGGCTAATTATGCTTGGGGACAACCTTTCCCGTTGGATATAAAAATCATTATGACCTATACTGCTTTAGCGATTTATTTAGCCTATTTTATACTGAGGGGGGCTTTTGATGATGTTGAGAAGAAGGCGCGTATTTCGGCGGTGTACAGTATTTTTGCTTTTGCGACCCTTATACCCTTACTTTATGTTGTGCCGAAACTAGCACCTGACAGTCTTCATCCGGGCAATGGCTCTAATATCGCTTTTGGTTCTCAAGATTTGGATAACACTATGCGCCTGGTTTTTTATCCCGCTTCGCTTGGTTGGATATTATTGGGTGTTTGGATAGTGACTTTGGTTTATCGCTATAAAATAATTGAAGAGAAACTGGAGATGAAAATGAATGGATAATATTAATTATTAAAATATTTTTTAAAATGAAAAAAGTAATTTTTCTGATAATTACCTTATTTTTAGCTTTTACAAATCATTTAAAAGCACAAACGGGCAGCGGTGATTTTATGCGTAACATCGGTATGATTTACGTCGTAATAGGTGTAATTATCATTATTTTCATCGGCATTATTGCATTTTTAATAAACTTAGATCGGAAACTAACCAAATTAGAAAATCAAATTAAAGAAAATGAGTAATCAATTTTTCGAAAGTGTCAACCGCAACTTTGCAAAAGCTGCGCCTTACACCAATCTGCCAAAAGGCTTGCTTGATCAAATTCGAGCATGTAACACCGTTCTCCGTATGCGTTTTCCGGTTCGAATTGGTGACGATATTGAAGTCATAGAAGCCTATCGTGCACAGCACAGCCACCACCGGATGCCAACCAAAGGCGGTATTCGTTTTGCGATGGATGTTGACCAAGAAGAAGTCATGGCTCTTGCGGCATTGATGACGTACAAATGTGCGCTTGTGGATGTACCTTTCGGTGGTGCTAAAGGGGGAATCAAAATTGACCCTAAAAAGTACAAGGTGAATCAACTGGAACGTATTACGCGCCGATACACTACCGAGTTGATTAATCGCAACATGATTGGTCCCGGTGTTGATGTTCCGGCTCCTGACTATGGTACAAGTTCACGAGAAATGGGATGGATCATGGACACTTACCTCTCCATGCGTCACGGCGAATTGGACGGCATAGCATGTGTAACCGGTAAGCCTGTCTCGATGAATGGTATTCAAGGAAGGGTTGAAGCTACGGGTAGAGGTGTTTATTATGGCATTCGCGAAGCTGTGGGCATAGAGGAGGACGTAAAAAAACTGGGACTAACTAAGGGCATTGCCGGAAAAACCCTCGTGATTCAAGGTTTAGGGAATGTAGGAAGTTATACCGGATTGATTTCACAACAAGAAGGTGATGCTAAAATCATTGGAGTAGTGGAATATGAAGGTTCAATTCATAATCCAAAAGGCATAGATATTGAAGAACTAATGAAACACCGCAAAGAAGCAGGCACTATCATGACTTTCCCGGGTGCAAAACCACTTGCGAATAGAATGGAAGGTTTGGAGTTAGAATGTGATATTTTGGTTCCCGCGGCTTTGGAAAACCAAATCACGATGGAAAATGCACATCGCATCAAGGCCAAGATTATCGCAGAAGCGGCAAATGGGCCTATTGATGCAGATGCCAACGATTATTTAGCAAAAAAAGGCGTTTGGATTATTCCGGATATGTATATTAACGCCGGAGGTGTAACCGTTTCTTATTTTGAATGGTTGAAAAATTTATCGCATGTACGTTTTGGTCGCTTGAATAAACGTTTTGAATTGAACGCCAATTATAATTTGGTCAATGCCATTGAAACTTACACCGGCAAAACAGTGAGTGATCGTGATCGCTCGGTATTAGTAACAGGTCCGAATGAAATTGACCTCGTCCGTTCAGGTTTGGAAGAAACGATGATTACCTCTTATCACGCTATACGCGAAAAATGGGTTCAAAATCCACACATTCCCGATATGCGTTCTGCGGCATTCGTCGTTGCCATTAAAAAAGTGGGTAGTGATTATGAAAACATGGGGGTTTTTCCATAAATGTAACAATGTTACAAAAATTAAGGCGAGGTATATCCTCGCCTTTGTTTTTTTGTGTAATTTTGACTTCGAATTATTATAAAACAACCACTATTATGAGAAAAGAATGGTTTGCAGGTTGGTTTGACTCTCCTTACTACCATGTACTTTACCACAATCGCAATGAATCCGAGGCAGAAAAATTCATTGACAAATTGCTTGAACATGTGACCCCTCAGTATACCCAAGCTGAAAAAGCCCAATTGAAAGTTTTGGATTTGGCATGTGGGAAAGGTCGTCATAGTCGTTATATGGCGTCAAAAAGTTTTGACGTAACGGGGCTTGATTTATCCAGAAAAAGTATCAAATTCGCCCAAAAATTTGAATCTGACAATTTGAGTTTTTTTGAACACGATATGCGCAAACCTTTTAGAATCCATTATTTTGACATTATTTTGAATCTCTTTACCAGTTTTGGTTATTTTGATAAAGAAGAAGACAATCTAATAGCATTAAAAAATGTTTCGAATGGTTTGAAACCGAATGGCATTTTTATTCTTGATTATTTTAATTCGGAATGGGTCAGAGCGACTTTGACAACGGATTATCATCTGATAGCAAGTGATATAGATTTTCATATTCATAAAAATATCAAAATTGGGCATGTCATCAAAACGATAGAATTTGAGGCAGATGGCAAAGCGTACCACTTTCAGGAAAAAGTCAGATTGTTTACATTACATGATTTTGAAGCGCTTTTTGAGAAAGCGGGTTTGAAAATAGTTGAAAAATTTGGGGATTATCAGCTCCATCCTTTCGAGGAAAAAACTTCTCATAGATTGATTTTACAGGCTATACCATCATGAATGCAATTGTTCATTTAGACCAGCAACTTTTCTTTTTTATCAATGATGATTGCCATGTCGGTTTTCTCGACAAGGTGATGCCATATTGGAGAAGCATGTATTTTTGGTTACCGCTTTACACCTTTTTTGTGGCTTTTATTATTGAAAAATATAAAAAAAGCGGCTTGATTTTTTTGTTATCGTTAGGCTTGACAATTGGGGTTTCAGATAGCTTTAGTAGCAAATTGATAAAAAAATCGGTTCAACGTACTCGACCTTGTTATATCCAAAATAGTAATTTGAATATGAAGCGTGAAGTAAAATTGTTGGTTACTTGCGGCAGTGGCTATAGTTTTCCTTCTTCACATGCTACCAATCATTTTGCAGTTGCTACATTTATTATTTTGACTGTCGTGCATAAACAAAAATGGTTGAAATGGGGATTATTGTTTTGGGCTGCTTCTATTGCTTTAGGTCAAGTTTATGTCGGAGTACATTATCCTTTAGATGTTATTTGTGGCGGCATTTTAGGCAGTTTAATCGGTTGGGGGAGTGCCTATTTGTACAATAAATATTCCGGGTCACTCCGAATCGGCTGAGCTTAATAAAATTTTTTAAAAAAATAGAATTGAGCCTACCCCTCAGAATCCTTAATGATGAGTATTTTACAATATATATTTCTATTTTTAGTTGTACTATTAGGCGGTAGTTCAGCCTTTTGGTTCAAGCGCCTCAATCTGCGATTTTTGCAGTTGATATTGTCTTTTGTAGGGGCTTATATTTTGGGTATTATTGTATTACATTTAGTCCCCGACGTTTATTTTAATGGTAGCCAAACTATTGGAATATGGGTATTGGTTGGTTTTTTTATCCAACTTTTTTTAGAACGGCTTTCGTTGGGTGTTGAGCATGGGCATATACATGATCATCATCATGCAAACCGCCCCATGTTCGCTTTGCAAGTGATGCTGGGACTCTCCATACATGCTTTTATTGAGGGGCTACCTCTCAGTATGTTTTCAGATTTGCACACTTTGAGCCACCCACAGGAGCATAATCACGACCACCTGTTCTATGGTGTTATGATGCACAAAGCACCTGAAGCGTTCGCTCTGGCTTTACTGCTATTGATGAGCCAATTTGAAAAACGGTTTGTGATAATTTGTGTTTTGATATTTGCCGCCATGTCCCCCGCAGGTGCTTTTGTTACTCAATATTTTCATTTTGAGCCGGATGTTTTGAAAAAAATCATTGCGATTGTCATAGGTTCTTTGTTACACATTTCTACTACTATTCTTTTTGAAATAGATAGCACCGACGAACATAAAATCAGTTGGCAAAAAATGGGGGCTATTGCCGGCGGAGTGGCTTTATCATTATTGACAATATTTTGATGGTTTATACTGAGGGGGGGCAATTACGGGCAGTTTTTGTCGTTTTTTCAAAGTTAATGGCAAGAATTTAGACATTAAACGCTTATGAATTATATCATTTATGACCTTGAATGTACTTGTTGGGAAGACAAATCTGATACCCAAACAATGGAAATCATAGAAATTGGCGCTTTTAAACTCAATGAATACGGTGAAGTATTAGATACTTTTAATAGTTTTATTCGCCCTAAAATTCATCCTGTTTTATCCGATTTTTGCCAGCGATTGACTTCTATTTCCCAAATTGATATCAATAGAGCAGAATCTTTTTCCAGAGTTATCAATGATTTTATGGATTTTATCGAATTGGAAGAAGATAATTACTGGCTTTGTTCATGGGGCAGTTTTGATAAGAAGCAATTAGAAGACGATTGCCGTTTACATGATATGGAAGTCAATTGGGTGGATTACCATATCAATATCAAACAGGACTATTTGAATATGAAAGGATATCGCAGACCCATCGGTTTCAAAAAAGCAGTAATTAAAGAAGGTTTTGAATTTACGGGCATACACCATAGAGCCATTTCTGACGCTGAAAATCTGGCTAAAATATTTGTTAAATATTTAGATTCTTGGAAAAGGTAAAAAAGCAATCAGCTATTTAACAAAAAAATCATATTCTTATGGATTTGGTATAGGAAAAGCTAATCGCTAAGCATTTACATCAGAACTTGGTTTCCAAGTAATAAGGCAACATTTTGCGCCAAGTATCCCAATCATGCGGCATATCATATCCCCAAATATCCAATTCATGATGGATACCTTTTGAGTTGAGGATTGTCGAAAAACGACGACTCGCATTAGGGTCTTCCCACGCACCACTTCCGGTGGAAATTAAGATTTTTTTAGCATTATTGATATGTGACAAATAGAACTCGTCCGTCAAGTTGGGAATATAATGCTCCGGTGAATTGAAATAGACATCGTCATCAAAATAGTCTTTCGTATAAGATGACAAATCATAACAACCGCTCATTGCGACAACTCCATTTATTAAATCAGGGCGTTTCAAAAACATGTTCATTGAATGTAATGCTCCAAAACTGGCGCCACAGGTAATGATGGGCGTATCATCACTCGTTTGTGTTTTGATGTATGGAATCACCTCATTGAATATGTATTCATTATATTGTTGATGCCGGATAGCTTTGTGACGCGGGTGCATCTGATTATTCAACCAACTTTCAGTATTGATACTATTAACGCTAAAAACTTTCACTCTTCCGGCTTCAATATACTTTTCAATGGATTTTATCAGTAAAAATCGTTCGTATTCCAGATAATCAGCAGCTGCGGTCGGAATCAATAAAAGGGCAAATCCGTAATGACCATAGGAAGCAATTTCCATATATTTATCTAAACGCGGGCTGTGCCAGCCATCGAGTGTCCGTTGCATGTGAGATTGATTTTATTAGTTTAAATAAAAAAATTTAAAATTAATAGTGAAATATCCGTTTTATTTTTGATACTGAGAATAATACTTCCCATATTTTTAAAATTATTTAATAGAACCAGTGGATTCAGAACATAATCTTTAAAATATTGTTAAAATGCAATTATGGGAAGCGGGAGTATCCATAACAAACCTGATTTCGACATCTAAAAAATGAACTCTAATTGTATTGTATGAATCAACGTGTCAACGATTTTCGCTCTTTAACAACTCACCCTTATTCAATTATGATGTATCTTGTGTTAGCGGGATTAACCATGATTTTTTTGGGACTTTCAGCGGCTTATTTATATACCCGCTTGACTACCGGCGTTGCACCAATCAAAATCCCTTGGCTCTTTTTAATCAACACACTTGTTTTGTCAGGCAGTAGTTGGATGCTGCGAAATGCCAACAAACAGTATAAAGCGGATGATACTGAGGGGTATCAGAAAGCCCTTTGGGGAACGTTCATCTTCACAATTGTGTTTATGATATTACAATTTGTGGCTTGGCAAATGCTTTGGGTCGAAAACCCAAACCTTGAAAACGGTAATATGCGCAATTATGTGTGGGCAATATCTATCATCCACTTTTTTCATATAATAGGAGGACTACCTTTCTTTATTATTTTTATTATCACCGCTCATTTCAGAATGAGAGACCCGGTGAGTGTTCTTGTGTATTTCAGTGATCCATTGAAACAATTGCGTTTAAGGTTATTGACTCTTTATTGGCAGTTTTTGGATTATTTATGGTTATACCTGATGGTTTTCTTCTGGGGCAATTATTTTGTGCAGTTATAAACCTATTAATCTATTTTTTTTGCTTGTACATAAAAATTTACATCAACTTTAAAATCATCATTGGATTTTATCTTACATGGGATATATTGCCAGTCGGTGGTGGGTGAAATAAAACTGTATTTGCCTACCTCAAGGGTCACTTTTACAGGCATATTAAATCCTGAAATACAATTAGACCAACGATATTTGACTTCTTTTTGGACAACTTTATACTCTAAAACCGGAATTTCGGTATGTCTTAAATATTGGTCAAATACTTTCTGTATATCCTTGCCCGACTTTTTGATAATATATTTCTCAATATCCGCCGTTTCTACCGTTTTGTGATAAAAGTCTTTATTTAGCCCCCTTAGTATTTCCCGCCATTTGTCATCATTATCAATAATTTGTCTAATGGTGTGCAGCATATTACCGCCTTTGGGATACATATCTCCTGACCCTTCTTTGTTCACATTGTATGTACCTATAATAGGTGCATCATTTCTTATGCCACTCCTTGTTCCAATCACGTAAGCTGCGCCAGCTTCTTTGCCATAAAAATATTCTGTATAAAGGTTTTCGCTATAATTTGTAAAACCCTCATGTATCCACATATCCGCAATGTCTTTATAAGTGATATTATTGGCAAACCACTCATGACCTGATTCGTGGATAATAATAAAATCCCATTTTAAGCCCCAGCCGGATCCCGACAAATCCATGCCTAAGTAGCCATTGACAAATTTGTTACCATAAGTGACTGAACTTTGATGTTCCATGCCGAGGTACGGGACTTCAACCAGTTTATAGCCATCTTCATAAAAAGGATAGGGGCCGAACCAATATTCAAAAGCTTTCAGCATCATCGGCACTTGTTTGAATTGTTTTTTAGCTTTTTCTAAATTTTCCGGTAAAACATAATAATCTACGGTTAATTTGCCTTTTTCTCCTTGATAGTCTTCATTGAAATGGACATAATTGGCAATATTGACGTTAACACCGTAATTATTGATTGGATTTTGGACAAACCAGTTGAAGGTTTTAGTTCCATCTGAATTGTCAATGGTTTGTCTTAAACGACCATTTGAGACGTCCATCAAATTTTTAGGAACTGTTATGGAAATCGACATAGAATCAGGTTCATCGTACATATGATCTTTGCAAGGCCACCAAACGCTTGAACCCAAACCCTGACAAGATGTTGCCACAAAAGGAAGTTCATGAGCGTCAAAACTCCAGCTAAACCCACCGTCCCAAGGTGCATTCACGGCTACTTTGGGATTACCTGAATAATGAACAGTTAAAGCTTTTGATTGGCCAGGATACTGAGGGGTCGTCAAGTTGACAAAATAAGCGTTGTTTCCTCTTTTTACATAAGTCAACTCTTTGCCATCTTGAATAATTTTTTGAATATTTAAAGGTGGTTGCAAATCTATTTGAAGAACATTGTTTTTAGATAATACTTTATATTGGATGGTATTTGTGCCAGAAATGGAGCTATCAACAGGGTTAACGTTTACTTTTAAATCGTAAAAAGTTAAATCCCACCATATTCGTTCTGGAGTTATGCTCCCACGCAACGTATCGTCGAGGTGTAAAGCTACATTTTGGCTAAAAGCAAATTGCTTTATTGATAAAAACAAGGCGATTAGCCCAATAATTGTGATATTAATTTTCATAGCTCAATTTTTCATCAAAACTATAAATTATTATACACTAATTGAGGCAAAATACCAAGAAGTAACAAAAGTACACAACATATTAAAATCAAAGTGTTTTGTAATGAATCCGTTTTAATAATTCTTGGCTCAGTATCTACTTGGTGCGATTCATGAAAATACATCGCTACGATAAGTTTAAAATAATAATATACACCCACTAAAGACATAGCAATAGCAAACAAAACCAATTCCAAAAAGCCCTGAGAAATGGCATTAGCGAAGATATAATACTTTGCCATAAAACCGGCAAGCGGTGGAATTCCAGCCATTGAAAGTACTGCAATAGTCATTGCTGCCGCCAAGTTCGGATTCTTTTTTGCCAAACCGTTAAAAGCACTGATTTCAGTCGAACCTGTTTTTTCTTGAATAATTGATAAAATAGTAAAACCTAAAATTGTAGCCACCGAATAAGACGCCGTATAAAAAAGAATGGAATTATCTGAATCGCCATCTAAGCACAATACGGCTAAAAGCATATAGCCGGCATGGGAAATGGAACTGAATGCCAACATCCGTTTTGCATCATGTTGTCTAACTGCAACAACATTTCCTATAAATAATGTCAAAACAATCATTCCGGCTATAATATCTGCCCAAACATCGGTGTTGGATATGAAACTTGTGATAAAAAGGCGGAATAATGCTGCAAAAGCAGCTGTTTTAACAATAGTAGCCATGAATGCTGTAACAGGGGTGGGTGAGCCTTGATACACATCAGGTGCCCAAAAGTGGAAGGGTGCAGCTGAAATTTTGAAACCTAAACCGATAAGAATCATTATAATACCAACTGTCAGTAAACCATTATCAAGATTAGCCATTTCTGATGCCCTTGCCCGAATATACTCAGTGTCGAATGACCCCGTTGCTCCATATATCAAGGCAATACCAAATAATAAAAATCCCGAAGCAAAAGCTCCCATCAAAAAATATTTTAAAGCAGCTTCATTAGAACTCAAATCATTTTTGATACTTCCCGCTAAAACATACATAGAAACGGATAGAATTTCTATGCCTAAAAACAACATAACCAAATTGGTATAAGACACCATCACAAAAGCCCCTACTAAAGCAAAAGTGACAAGCGCATATCTATCAGTAGAAACCGGTAATTTTGCAAAATAACTTTCTGACATAATCAGCCATAAAATGGCCGTGATACACATAACGATGGTAAATGCCAAAGCATAATTGTCTATTTTGACCATATTAAATATTTCTTGATTGATACCCCAATCAAAAATACTCCACGATATAGTCATCGTCAAGCCTAATAACACCAACGGAAATACCAATTTCCGGAAGTTAAACATATCTAAAAGCATTACAAAAATGCCAGTAAGAGACAATGTTAGAAGTTCTTTCATAATGTATTTATATGAAACAGAGAGAATAACCCCCCTCAGTATTTTTATAAATTGAAATTAAAATTATCCTACCAATCCCGCTTGAAATATTTTCAATAATTCGGTAATGGCTGGAGTCGCTATATCAATCAAAGGTTTTGGATAAACACCTAAAGTAATAACCAAAATAGAAACTATAGTGAGCAATATTTTTTCATTATTGTCCAAATCCGAAAATCCCTCGGTTGTTTTGTTCGTCTCACCCAACATCATGCTTTGGTAACTTCTGAGCATATACACTGCCCCTAAAATAACAGTTAGACCTGCTAATACAACAATCCAAAGCGATAATTTCATATTGGCAAATTGGTACAGACCATTCAATAAAAGAAATTCTCCGACAAAACCGTTAGTAAGCGGTAAGGCGACTGAACCTAACAAGACGATTAAAAAAAGTAGAGCGAAAGTTGGTGCTACACTTCTGATACCACCTAATAGACCGATTTGTCGAGTACCAGTGCGAGATAATATGATTTCAGCTATGTAAAATAAACCGATTACATTGATACCATGGGCCACCATTTGCACCATACCGCCGGTCAAACCTTCCATATTCATTGAAAAAATTCCGGCAGAAATTAAACCGACGTGCGCGATTGAGGAGTAAGCAATTAATCTTTTATAATCTTTTTGTACTATTGCAATACTTGAAGCATAGACAATTCCAATAACACTCAAAATGATAGCCGTATATCCCCAAGAGTCCCAACCTTTCGGAACCAGCGGCATTAACCAACGAATTAAACCATAAGTACCCATTTTTAACATGATACCGGACAACAACATTGTACCCGGTGTTGGAGCTGTTGTATAAGTATCAGGCTGCCAAGTATGAAAAGGGAAAATCGGCATTTTGATGGCAAAAGCGATAAAAATAGCCCAAAAAACCCACCCTTGTTGTTCTCTTGTAAGATTCTGCCCGGCTTCATATAAGGCATTAATGGCAAAAGAATGGTCGTCAGGCGTTGCTAAATAAACATATAACAAACCTGCCAACATTAATAATGAACCCGCTAAGGTGTAAACAAAAAACTTAAAAGTGATACGTCCTCTTTTTTCACCACCCCAAATCAAACAAATGAAATAAATGGGAATTAACGCCAATTCCCAAAAAATATAGAACAAAAAACCATCCATTGCGGTAAAAACCCCTACCAAAGCCATCTGCATCAAAAACATAAGGCTATAAAAACGATTGGTATAATCACCTTTGAAAGAGGCGAATACTATCATAGGCATCAGTAATGAAGTCAAAAAGACCATTAGAAATGAAATGCCGTCCATCGCAATAGCGAAGTTTGCCCCAAATGGCAGCCAAGGCGTACTGAAAGAGAAAGCCTTAGGATTCGAGTTGAATGTCAAAGCCGCATATCCAAACAATGCCAGCTCAGCTATGGCAAACACCAACGCGGCTCGTTTCGTGTTGTCACCTCCGATGAATAACATCAAGGCGGACGCTATAAGCGGAAAAAATATGAGAGTTGCTGTTAGCATAAATATTTTGTATAATATATAAAATCTAATTTATGTTAAGGTCAAAACATTTTCAAAGCCAAAATTACGACTATTGCTATCACCATGGCGATAAAATAGACGCCCACATTGCCTTGTTGTGTTCGGCGCAAAGTTCCTGAAAGCCAGCCTGTTGTCGTACCTACACCATTGACAATAGCATCAATCCCGGATTTTTCAATAATTGAATTAAAAAACTCTGAAAGCATATCCCAAGGTTTAGTAATTAATGTATTGTATATTTCATCAATGTAATATTTGTTGTAAACCAATTTGCCCAAACCTTCCATTTCGGAATCGCTTTGCAGTTTACGTTCTTTTGAAAAATATGAGAATGCAGCACCAGCCACTATTAATACAACCGCAGTAACACCCCACATCATGTTGTGCAATTCGTGATATTCTCCCTCATGTTTCATATCCATCAGAACACCGTCGAGATTGTGTTCTACATATCCATCCAATAAATAACCCCCGATGACTGAAAGACCTGCCAATATCATCAAAGGTCCCGTCATACTGAGGGGGGACTCATGAAGGTGATGTTCCTGCTCATGTGTACCTCTGAACTTTCCCCAAAAGGTTAAAACGTATAAACGGGTCATATAAAATGCTGTCATCAATGCACCTAAGATCAACAAATAACCAATGACCGGCTTATTTTCAAGCGCTTTCAAGATGATTAAATCTTTAGAAAACCAACCTGAAAAGAACGGGAAACCAATAATCGCTAAATAGCCTAAGAAGAATGTAATATGTGTAATTGGCAATTTTGAGCGTAAACCACCCATATTGCGAATATCTTGCTCATGGTGCATGGCATGGATTACTGAACCTGCTCCTAAGAATAATAATGCCTTGAAAAAAGCGTGCGTCACAACATGGAAAACGCCCGCCGAAAATGCGCCAACGCCTAATGCCGCAAACATAAAACCCAATTGCGAAACAGTAGAGTAGGCGAGAACCTTCTTAATATCTGTTTGTTGAAAACCAATGGTTGCTGCAAACAATGCCGTAATAGTACCAACCCAAGCCACCACATCCATCGCTAAAGGTGCGTGCATATATAAAGGTGAACAGCGTGCTACCATATATATACCGGCAGTTACCATCGTTGCCGCGTGAATGAGCGCCGAAACAGGCGTTGGACCAGCCATTGCATCAGGTAGCCAGGTGTAAAGTGGAATTTGTGCAGATTTACCGATAGCCCCCACAAAAAGCAAAATTGCGGCAGCATTAGCAACACCTTCAGTAAAATTGCCTAATTTAGTGCCCAGAACAGTTTGAAAATCAATACTTTGTGTAGTGATGTATATTAAAAATATGCCGAGTAAAAGACCCAAGTCACCAATCCGGTTCATGATGAAAGCCTTTTTTGCCGCACTCGAATAGTCCGAATTTTTAAACCAAAAACCAATTAACAAATATGAACACAAGCCAACGCCTTCCCATCCCACAAACATCACCAAGAAATTATCGCCCAAAACGAGCAATAACATGAAAAATACGAAGAGATTAAGATAGGAGAAAAAGCGCCGTACACCATCGTCCTCGTGCATATATCCCGCCGAATAAACGTGAATCAGAAACCCTACACCGGTAATGACCAATAAAAAAATACAAGACAATGGGTCAATGAGAAAGGACATTTTAGCAGAGAAATTGCCTGCTGAAATCCAATCGAAAAGCATCACCGATTCAGGCTCAGGATTGGGCAGTTTTTCTATAAAAATCAAAACCGCCACTACAAATGACGCTAAAACGCTGCCACTCGCGAGAATACTCGTCAAATCTTTAGACAAATTGCGGTTGAGTAAACCGATAATTGCCCAACTGACCAGAGGAAATAGAGGTATTAACCAGACTAAATGCGACATAATTTATTTTTTACCCCCCTCAGTATCATGAGGGTTTTGTATTACTGAAGTTTCGTATCAAAAATATAAATTTCTAAAGCTTTACTCAATTGATATTCTGAAAAAGCTTTTTGCAGACAATTTTCTAAAAACTGCATCAACTTATCAAAATTATCCATTCTCAATCGCTCGCTTTTGAATAATTGAAAATAATTAAAATCAACTTGAACGTGCTTGCCGTATTTTTTTAAATGAAATTGACCATTCTGTTTATTATTTAATTCAAAATGCTCATATTCCGCTTCTTTGGCTAATTTGAAAATATTGTCATAGTCTTTTCGCCTTTTCACTTCACCAATCACACTTTGATAAGAACCTTCTTCTTTGTCATAATAAAATTCAAAAACCCTTTCTAAAAAAGGCACAATTTCAACTGATAATATGTCATTTTTAAGTTTCCAAAGGTGAAAATGTTCAGTTTCAGAATAATCATAAAGGCTTAAATCAAAGTTTTCAGTAACTGTTTCAATGGCTATTTCCGCCGGAATTTTATCCATCGCGAGTCGTTTTTTAGTTATGACTATTGTTGCCTTTAAGGCAACTGCCATGAATTGAGCCATTTGATTTATATTTTACAAGTAAATTATCCTGAAAATTAAATGATAACTTAGTTATCATTCATTAAAACTTCAACTGATTCAAAAAGTCTATATCCGTTGATTTGGTATTTCTGAAAATCATCATCAAAATAGCCAAGCCCACGGCAACTTCGGCAGCTGCTACGGCCATAATAAAAAACACAAAAACCTGCCCTCCAGGGTCGTTATGAAAACGGCTGAATGCCACCAATAATAAATTCACAGCATTAAGCATCAACTCAACGCACATAAAAATCACAATCGCATTGCGGCGATACATGACACCCATCACACCGATGGAAAATAAAATGGCACTTAACCAAATATAATGAAGCAAAGGAACGCCCTCAACAATATTTTGATTCATATTTTTATAGTTTAAAACTTTGGGATGAATAATTTTGATTTTAGACAATATGATCAAAACAGACAACTCAAACCGCAATTATTGAATTTCTCTTTTGCCGAGCATCACAGCACCCACCATACCCACTAAAAACAATACCGCAGATACCTCAAAAGGTAGTAAATATTGCTGATAAAGGACAAGACCCAGATTTTTGATTAATCCTAAATTAGGGTTTAAATCACCCACAATAGTCATTTTTTCTGCATCTTTCAATGATACTATTAGAATAAGCATTAAAAGACAGCCGGCAGTAACAGCCCCTATTTTAGCCACATTAGATTTATGAGGCTCTGAATCTTTATTAAGGTTGAGCATCATGATGACATACAGGAACAACACCATGATCGCACCCGCATAAACAATGATATGAACTGCCGCTAAAAATTGAGAATTCAATAGGAAATAATGTCCCGCAATGGCAAAGAATGTCAGTATAAGTGCCAAGACATTATAGACTGCATTGCGGTTGAAAACCACAATCAGAGCTCCCGCAATTGCGACCGCGGAAAGGATGTAAAAAATGTATTGAGTAATCATAAAATATTTAAAGTCAGCTTTTTACAAATAGGAATTAAACTTCATTTAATGACCGATTTTAGGTTTGCTTAATCCTTTGCGGTCTTCCCAAGTTTGATTGTGTTGATGTTTTTTATCTTTTTTAAACTCAACGACCTCTTCTGTTTGGCGTTTTGTTACATCAACTCGTTTTGAGGGTTCTATGCCTTCTACTAGTAAATCTTTACCATAAATCATTGAATTCCTATTTACTGAGACATCTACAAGCCTGTCAGTTAGAAAGATGGCTTCTTTAGGGCAAGCCTCTTCGCACAAACCGCAAAAAATACATCTCAACATATTGATTTCATAAACCGCAGCGTATTTCTCTTCACGATACAAACCTTCTTCACCTTTTTTACGCTCAGCGGCTTCCATAGTAATAGCTTCAGCTGGGCAAGCTACCGCACACAAACCACAAGCTGTACAACGTTCTGCACCAGATTCATCACGTTTCAAAACATGCCATCCCCGATAAATAGGCGCAAATTCTCGTTTTTGTTCCGGATATTTAATGGTAACCGGTTTTTTAAATAAGTGACTCAAAGTGATTGACATACCCTTAGCAATAGCCGGCAGATATATTTTTTCAGATAAAGTCATTTCTTTATTAGAAACTACTTTTGAACGATTTGTCAGTTTCATATTATTATTTCTATCAAAATATTTCAAAAATAAATAGTCATTCATTGATGACGCAAAATTCTAAAAGTTTTACCAAAAAGACTATTTTTTCGTAAAAAAACTGCTGTATACTGAGGGGTACTATTCCCTCGATTGTTTTGGCATCATAACGTTAAATAACGTTTTACTTTTGCAGTAACGAAATAAACCAACCTTCTTTTATAGCAATCACAATACCTGTTACCACAAGATTTAGGATGGATAAAGGTAACAATGTTTTCCAACCTAAATTCATTAATTGGTCATATCTAAAACGGGGTAATGTCCACCGAATCCACATGAAAAGGAAAATAAAACCAATGATTTTACCCATAAAAAGGGCAAACCCGATAATTCGAGTCCAAAATTCCCCAATTTGACCCAAAACCACGTCTTCAAAAGGGAAATGGAAACCTCCAAAATATAGAGACGCCATAATCGCCGATGAAATAAACATATTGATGTACTCAGAAAATAAATAAAAGCCCAATTTCATTGAACTAAACTCGGTATGGTAACCTCCAACCAGTTCTGATTCGGTCTCTGGCAAATCAAAGGGCGCTCGATTGGTTTCAGCAAAAGCACATATAATAAAGATTAAAAACCCGAAAGGCTGATAAACAAAATTGCAGTAATCTTTGTCTTGTTGTTCTACCATTTCATTAACACTCAAAGTACCGGTAGTCATAATCAATGCCACCAAACTTAATCCCATTGCCAATTCATACGAAATCATTTGACTGGAAGCGCGCAAAGTACCTAATAACGAGTATTTATTATTTGAAGCCCAACCACCTATCATAATACCATACACCCCTATACTAACTACACTGAAAACATACAAAATGCCGATATTGATATCTGATACTTGAAATTGGAACACACTTCCGTCGGCAAGAATAATGGGACGAGCCCAAGGAATGACTACTCCTCCCAAATTAGCGACAAACATGGCAATGCAAGGACCCAATATGAAAAGCCATTTATTTGCAGCTGCCGGAATGAACTCTTCTTTCATTATCATTTTCACCCCGTCAGCAATGGGCTGTAACAATCCGAAAGGACCGGCTCTATCAGGTCCTACACGGTCTTGTAGGAATGCAGCGATTTTTCGTTCACCGTAAGTGGCATAAGCTGCTATTCCCAGCGAAACAGCAAAAACAGCTATGGCTAAAAATATTTTATATGAGATGATAGTTAATAACATATAATTCGTTTAAAGTCAATGATTTGTCTCAATTTTTTCACAATGTCTTATTGGGCTATATGCCATATTAAATCAATTCCTAAAGCATTTTCATTCACTGCGCCTAACCTTAATGCGTCCGGAACAACAATATTTTTTACATCACTTTGGGGAATATTATTTTTCCAATAATTGTTACAATGCGCTATTAATCTATTTGTATTGCGTTTTTTACGATATTCAAAAACTTCATAAACAGATAGACCCGAAGCTAAACCCAATATACCGATGATGGCATTTTTTTGTTTTTCTTTACCATTAATGACATTCACGGCACCCCAAAAGCCAATCCCAAATAAAGGAATACTGCTTGCCATATATAAACTATTGGAGTGATATTTTTTATATTCAACTCCGGCTAAAGGCACTTGTTTGAAAATACTTTTCAATTTGGGTGTTGTAGCCTTTTCAAAAGAACCATCGTTATAAACAATGACTAATTGTTTTTTGGTTCTGATTTGCGTTCCGTATTTTGAATTTGTCTCTTTATATTTTTGCTCTCTTTCTTCTATTTTTACGGGCGTTAAATTGTTATTTTGCGTAAATAGAGGTGAAACAGAAAATAAAAATATCAATTGTAAAGATAGTTTTTGAAGTGTTCCCATATTCCATTTTTTTAGTTATTCAATTCCAAAGAATCAATTTCTAAATCCCTTACTTCCATTAAAAAGAATCTTACAAACAATACAGTCTCAAAGAGCGACTAAAATAAACATCACAGCTTAATTATGAACATTATTCGGATCTAAAGGACCCTCACCCAATTGATATTTATGTCCATCCGGCAAAGCTTCTACCATATGGTTTTTGCGAGCCAAAGCCAAACGCGTATCGAATTGAATCAATTTTAAACCATCCACACCGTCTTCATAATGATTCGCAGATATAACGGAGTGGCGATTGATTTTTGTGGGTCCCTCGATTACCCAATCCGTAATATCTTTTTTATGAAAACGACAATCGTTACAAATCCAACCTGCACGGCCATCCGGTGCATCGGCAACTTCCCCATATTCATCTTTGCGAGCTGTTACGCGCAAAACATCGTCACCTTTGAACCACAAACGAACCCGACCGACACAAGTTGGGCAATCACGATGTGCATCAACCGGTTTAGTGAACCACACGCGGCTTTTGAAACGGAACGTTTTATCGGTCAAAGCTCCTACGGGACATACGTCAATCACATTTCCCGACATTTCATTTTCAATAGCTGCTTGAATGTAAGTGGAAATTTCAGCCGCATCACCGCGATTGATGACACCATGAACACGGTGATCGGTTAATTGGTCAGCTACCTTCACACATCGCCAGCACATAATGCAGCGGGTCATGTGCAACTGTACGTAATCACCAATATCAATTTTTTCAAATTCTCGACGTTCAAATTCATATCTGGAGGCTTCTTTGCCGTGTTCATACCCTAGATCCTGCAAATGACATTCACCGGCTTGGTCGCAAATCGGACAATCCAATGGATGATTGATGAGTAAAAATTCCACTACACCTGCTCTTGCCTCCAAAACCTCTTTGCTCGTTGTGTTTTCAACAACCATTCCATCCATTACTGTTGTGCGACAAGACGCTACCGGTTTTGGAATTGGCGTTGGGTTAGCCGAAGACCCTTGCGTTACTTTCACAATACATGTCCGGCAATAACCACCCGAAGTCTTCAACTTTGAATAATAACACATAGCCGGTGGCACAATATCACCACCTATCATCCGTGCTGCTTGTAAAATGGTTGTACCGGCTGGCACTTCAATACTTTTTCCGTCAATCGTTACTTTTGGCATAAGACCAATTTTTTTTATTTATGTCAACAGGGGAGACCCCTCAGTATATTTCTATTTTTATTGAAAATCAATGATTTATAAAACCTCAAATTTCAAAACCTGCGCCTCCAAAACCCAATTCAATTCTTTCTCAGTCACCAATTTTAAAGTGCAATTTCTATCTTTTAAAACTCCCCACATTTCAAACTCAAATTCACCTACTTTAAACTTCTGGTCAGATACAAAGTAAGGCGGTTGTTCTAAAAATTCACCCTCCAAAAAATGCCCAAAAGTGTTTTGATAGTGGTTTTTTATGCCGAAGTTGAGTGTCATTTTTTACCCCCTCAGTGTCCTTGTTTATTAAATTCCATTTAAAATAAGGTTCAATAAATTCAACATTTTCACTTTCTAAAATAGTTTGTAAAAAGGCGTTTGCAGTATTATGATCGTATTTTTCAAAGAGTTTTTCAGCATATTCAGATAAAATTTCGTTACTTATCTGTACTACAAATCGTTCATCATAAAACGCTTCAACGATGCTAAAGTAAGGCGAAAACTTTGAAGGCGAGCCTATCCAAACACTTGTATCAATGACAACTTTCAATCTTTTTGCTTTTGTGAGCGCATATGCTCATTCATAAAACCTTCAAAAGTCTCTCTCGTGTATCCTTTTTCTATTGATGCTTTATCAGCAGAGTCAACTGCACGGTCAAGCCAGAATTTTTTTAAAACTTTACGAAGGCTTTTGAAATCTTCCTCTGATTTACACCATTGAAACTGCCTCAATATTTCCAATTGTGCTTTATTAAATGTTGTCATTTTATACTTTATTTAAAAATTTAAAATAAAGGATTCTTTAATTAAAACCATGTCAAAATTCAATTTATTACATTTTCACAAAGGCAAAGGCACACTTACAACAAAAGCATTTGAGATCGTAGGATTAACGCCACTCATAAAAATGTGGTGTAGGTAAACTACCAATCCCCAGAAAACACTTAAACCTAAAATCCATTTCCAAAGAGATAGAATATCTGTAAAAATCTCTTTCATTTTCATGCCGGCTGCAAATCATTCAACCGATAATAATGCTTCACATCTTTAATAGAAGACGGATTTTGAATATACTCCTCAAATTCACTTCTAAAATGGCGAATCGCACTCGCCACGGGCCAAGCTGCTGCATCACCCAATGGACAAATCGTTTTACCTTCAATCTTTGCCTGAATATCCCACAATAAATCAATGTCTTTCATGGAGCCTTCACCGCGCAGAATTTTCTTCAATATCTTTTCCATCCATCCTGTTCCTTCACGGCAAGGAGAACATTGCCCACAGCTTTCGTGGTGATAAAAACGGGCAAACGTGAACAAGTTTTTAACGATGCTGGTGTCTTCATCCATAACGATAAAACCACCTGAGCCTAACATAGATCCGGTTGCAAAACCACCATCCGCTAAACTTTCATACGTCATCAAGCGTGGTTCACCTTTAGCTGTTGTATTGATCAAATGTGCCGGTAAAATAGGCACTGATGAGCCTCCAGCCACAAGAGCTTTGATTTTGCGCCCTCCTTTGATACCACCACAATATTCGTCACTGTAAATAAACTCTTCGACCGGCACCCCCAATTCTATTTCATAAACGCCCGGTTTGTTGATATGTCCGGAAGCGGAAATCAACTTGGTACCGGTAGAGCGACCAATGCCAATTTTGGCATATTCTTCGCCGCCCATATTAATAATGGGTACGACTGCTGCAATAGTTTCTACATTATTTACTACTGTTGGGCAACCATATAAACCCGCCACCGCCGGAAAAGGCGGCTTGATACGCGGATTGCCGCGCTTGCCTTCTAAAGATTCCAAAAGGGCTGTTTCTTCACCGCAAATATAAGCACCTGCCCCGATTTGCATGTATAAATCTAAATCATAATCAGTTCCTTTTATATTTTTACCAAGCCAACCCGCGGCATAAGCCTCTTGTATGGCTCTTTCCATGATTTTATATACGTAGGCATATTCACCCCGAATGTAAATATAAGCCTTATGAGCTCCTAAAGCGAAAGAAGAAGCAATCATACCCTCAATGAGCAAATGAGGAATTTTTTCCATCAAATAACGGTCTTTGAAAGTTCCCGGCTCGGACTCATCGGCATTACACACCAAGTAACGTGGCACACCTTCAGGCTTTGCCAAAAACGACCATTTCATGCCGGTAGGGAAGCCTGCACCACCACGACCACGTAAACCGGATTTCTTCACCTCTTCAACAATCGCGGCTTGTTCCATTGTCAAAGCCTTGTCCACTGAAGCATAACCGCCTTCTCGACGATATACTTCATAGCTCTGAATACCTGCTACATTGACTTTATCTAATAATAATTTCTTACCCATATATTTTATAAATGCTTGATTGTCAATATTTTACCCCCTCAGTATTTAATCCAAATATGCAGAATGTTTTTCCTTAAAATCCTCTTTAAACCCTTCCAACAACGCATCTACCTTTTCAATTGTCAAAAATTCATGAAATGTATCGCCTACCTGAAACATTGGTGCGTAGCCACAAGCACCCAAACACTCAACGCCTCTTATAGAAAAATGACCGTCCGGTGTCGTTTCTCCCATTTTGATACCCAATCTTTTTTCCAAGTGGCGCATAATATCTTCTGCGCCCATGAGCCAACAAGAACTCGTGCGGCACACTTCAATCAGGCAATTGCCTCTTTTATGCAAATTGAACATCGAGTAAAAAGATGCTACTTCGTATGCTTCAATGGGTTGAATATTAAGCAAAGACGCTACATAATCCATAACAGGCACATCGAGCCAGCCATCAAATTCATCTTGAGCCAAATGCAATAAAGGAATTAAAGCGGATTTATGCTTACCTTCCGGATAGCGAGCGATAATTTCATTTGCTCGTTTGTGGGTTTCTGGTGAAAATTGTATGTCTTTTTGACCGTTTGTCATATCTTATAAATAATTGATTGTCTATAAAATGTCTTCTTGCTTCAAAAAAGCTAAATAATGCCATTTTCAAGGGCATATTTTTTGTAATCTTCAATACTTTGATTGATAATTTGAATCGCCATCGCCTTATCTAAAAAATCTTCCACGACGACGGTTTTGTTTTCTAATTTTTTGTAATCTTCAAAAAAGTTGCGCAGTTCTTTTAGTAAGTGCTCCGGTAATTCAGCAATATCATTGATGTGTGAAACGCTGATATCATCGGCTGCCACAGCAATTATCTTATCATCCGCCTCGCCTTGGTCTATCATGCGCATAACGCCAATCACTTTAGCATTGACTTCACATAATGAACGAATATCTATTTGAGAAAGAACCAATATATCTAAAGGGTCATGGTCATCACAATACGTTTGGGGAATAAACCCATAATTTGCCGGATAGTACATCGCCGAATAAATAACTCTATCCAATCTTAATCTGCCTGTCTCCTTGTTCAATTCATATTTCGCCCGATTGCCTTTTGGGATTTCAATAATGCCGGTAACAACTTCCGGAGAATTTTCACCAATCGGTGTATGATGCCAAGGGTTAAAAAAATTCATACAATGTGTTTTTGTCAAATGAAATTTAAAATGGGTTTAAAAATGTGTTCTATTACCCCGCCGGAGGTTTCGGGATAACACCCTCAGTATAATTCAAAATTAAGCATCCAACTCACCAGCAATCACATTCATACTTGACAATACCAAAATAGCATCTGATAACATACCACCTTTTATCATTTCCGCGTATGCCTGATAATAAATGAAACAAGGACGACGGAAATGTAAGCGATAGGGTGATCTACCCCCATCTGATTTTAAGAAAAAACCTAATTCCCCGTTGCCCCCTTCAACAGCGTGATAGACATCGCCCACCGGCACTTCAGTTTCACCCATCACTATTTTAAAGTGATAAATGAGGGCTTCCATTTCAGAATAAACTTTTTCTTTAGGCGGATGATAAAACTCCGGAAGGTCAGCATGAAATGCTCCGTCCGGCATATTTTTTACAGCTTGTTCAATAATTCGCAATGATTGCCACATTTCCTCCATGCGAACCATGTAGCGGTCATAAGTATCGCCACTTGTTCCGAGAGGTATATCGAATTCAAAATCTTGATATGAAGAATAAGGATTCATAACGCGCACATCATAATCTACACCGGCTGCTCGAAGATTGGGTCCTGTAAAACCATAATTCAATGCCCTTTCCGCGGAAATAGACCCCGTCCCGATAACTCTATCCATAAAAATACGATTACGCGTGACAAGGGTATCAAATTCTTTCAAACCTTTAGGGAATTCTTTCAAGAAATGATTGAGTTTGTCCCAGGCTTTAGGAGTGAAATCTCTTTCCATACCACCAATCCGACCAATATTAGTCGTCAAGCGGGCGCCACAAACTTCTTCATAAATTTCATAAATAAATTCACGCCATTGGTAAAGATATAGAAAACCGGTCATGGCGCCAGTATCAACGGCGATGACCGTATCACAGACAATGTGGTCAGTTATACGGGCTAATTCCATGATAATGACGCGGAGATATTCGGCTCTTTTGGGAACTTCACAACCTATGAGCTTCTCAACTGTCATATGCCAACCCATATTATTGATGGGTGACGAACAATAGTTCATTCGGTCAGTTAGGGTAGCAATTTGATAAAAGGGTCTCCGTTCTGCGATTTTTTCAAAAGCACGATGAATATACCCGACTGTTGATTCTGCGTCGAGTATTATCTCCCCATCCATTTTCAAAACATTTTGAAAAATGCCGTGCGTAGCAGGGTGCGTCGGACCCAGATTGAGTATTTGATAATCTTGATTATCCAAAAGCTGTTGAACGTTGGTGGATGCGTTCATATATTTATTTAATTTATTTTATCGTCCAAAAAATGAATTGTCCTTGTCTTCCCTTCGGGCGTCTTCTAAAGGATATTCTTTGCGCATGGGGAAATAATTCATTTCATCCATATTCAAAATGCGCTTCAAATTGGGATGTCCTTCGAATTGAACGCCATAAAAATCAAACTCTTGTCTTTCCATCCAATTGGCAGTACGGAACAAAGTCGTGGCTGTCCTAATTTTCAAACTCTCTTTTGATAAAGCCGTTTTGATGCGGATACGCCAATTATTAGGCATATTGTGCAATTGGTACATGACTTCAAATTCTTCATTGTCTTTATCCGGATAATGCGTCACGCACATCGTTGTTAAAAACGTAAATTCAAATTCCGAATCATAATATAGAAACTCTAACACATCAATGGCAATGTCCCGATCAACAAAAAAAACCGGAAAATCGTAATCAATAGTGGAGGATAAGTAGCCCTCACCAAACCGTTGCTTCAATTTCGCATCAATTTTTGATCGTAGCTCTTCAATGGCTGGTGTCAAATATTTTAAATTTGGATGGACAATATTTGAATGCATAATATTATTATTTTCAATAGTCAATTTTAGATGATTAAAGGGAATTTTCAATTTTTTAGCTGAAAATAGTCTTTTAATCAAGTCCATAACCGGATAACATCGCTTGATACTCCGGCGAATCGCGACGACGGACTGATTCTTTTTGAGTCAATTCTTGTATTTGCATAATGCCTTCGAGCAATTGCTCAGGTCGTGGTGGGCAACCAGGTACGTATACATCAACCGGAATGATCCTATCAATGCCTTGAAGAACGGAATATGTATCAAAAATGCCTCCACTTGAAGCACAAGCACCCATCGATATGACCCATTTGGGTTCTGCCATTTGTTCATATACTTGTCGTAAAACGGGGCCCAACTTTTTGGAAATGGTGCCTGCTACAATCAACAAGTCTGCTTGACGCGGTGAAAAACTCAGCCGCTCCATACCGAATCTGGAAAGATCGTAAGTGGCTGACATTGTGGACATGAACTCAATGCCACAGCATGACGTGGCGAAGGGTAGGGGCCAGAGTGAATTTTTTCGGGCTAAACCCACTGCAAAATCAAGTTTTGTTGCAAAAAAACCTGCACCTTCTACACCTACGGGTGTATTTTCAGGGCGTATATCTATTGAAGTTGTCGGATTTGATAATTCTGCCATCTCTAATCACTGATTTATTTGATTTATGTCTAAACACTTCATACTCAACACCAAAAACGTTAAACTAAAAGTACTCTATTTATCCCAATTTAAAGCTCCTTTTTTGACAATGTAAAAAAAGCCAACTAAAAATATGGCTATAAAAGTAAACATTTCTATTAAGCCAAACAATTTTAAATCTTTAAAATTGACTGCCCAAGGATACATAAAGATTACCTCAACATCAAACAAAACGAACAAGACTGCTACCAAAAAATATTTGATTGATGAAGGAGTTCTCGCGTTGCCTTGACTCACAATGCCACACTCAAAAGATTCATCTTTTACATTAGACTTATTTTTGGGCGAAAACATCGGGACGACAATATGGGTCAAAACCATGACCGTCACCACAAAACCAAGGGCTAAAATCATCATTATAAAAATGGGGAAATAGGTAGTATCTAATTGTTGCATCAATAATTATATTTAAAATTCGAAGCAAATGTATGAATTAACTTTTTTTTCAGAAACTTATAAGCCTTAAAAACACACTTTGTTTTTCAGTATTTTTTATGAAAAAACGTTTTTACATCTGTTATACTGAGGGGGGCTAATTTTGAAAATTATAAAACGTTGGTTTTCAATATTTTACATAAATATTTAATTTATTTAAACTCGTTCTAAATTAATGTAACGTACTGACATTTACATTTGTTCAGAAAAAATAGGACAATAATATCATCATTTTTTAACAGAGCTCCAGATATTATTATCTAATTTAACATCTGCCATTCTTTTGCTGGGGTCTATCTCAACTTTTGAAATTTTGCCTTTGTCAGCACCGATTTCAAAGTCATAAGTAGCATTTGTCCACTGCCAACGCGGTAAAACCGTCCGTTTCTGTTTCGGATTTTCATTCGGTTTTGACCCCCTCAGTATATCGAGTGCTATATAGTACATTTCTGTAGTACCATTGGAATATGTTACCACAACATCAAGCGGCATGGGCATAATGCCGATTTTTCTCAGCGTTACTTTAGTCTTATTACTACTTTCAGTCACATTTGCCACTGCATAGTCTATAGTATAAGTCGTTTGTACAAAATATTCTTTGAACCAATCCAGTTCTAAACCAGATATTTTTTCATGTACTCTGATAAAATCATTGGCATTAGGGTGCTTGAATTTCCATGTTTCAAAATACTGCAACATACCTTTATCAAAATTTTCCTCACCTACAATATATTTCACTTGTTGTAAAAACGTTGCCCCTTTCACATAAGAACCAATACTAAAAGCAGTATTGGTCAGAAAATGGTCAGAATGTGTTGATAAAGGTTCCTCTTGACCGCTCAATGCAAACCGGCAATAACCCTGTACATCATTTTCCATTGGATCTTTTTCAGCTTTTTGACCGGGAATTAAACCTAAACCTTTCAAATAATTCATTGTGTAATTAGAAGCGAATGATGTAAAACCCTCGTCCATCCAAGAGTAAAGGCTCTCATTTGAACCTAAAACGCCTTGATACCAAGAGTGAAAAAGTTCATGCACTGCCACGCCGACCAGGCTCGGCAAAGGTCGCTCTCCGGTTATCAAGGTGGACATTGGATATTCCATACCGCCATCGCCGCCTTGTACAAACGCAAAATCTGTATAAGGATACTTGCCGTAATGTTGTGCATTGTAGGCGAAAACTTTAGCCATGATTGCCGGCAATTTCGCCCAACTTTCGGTTTTTTCACTCGGAATATAAAAAAAATGCATCAAAGTGCCATCATCTGCTTTTTGAGTCACATGCTTATAATCAGGATCTGCTCCCCACATAAAATCGTGCACATTTTGGGCTTTAAAATGCCAAGCCAATTTGCCATTCTCTATTTTCGGGGTTGCTTTTTCAGTATAACCTTTACCTATTTCTTGGGGATTTTGTAAAATACCGGTTCCGCCCACCATATATGATTTATCTATTCTCAACGTTACATCAAAATCACCCCAAATTCCGTAAAATTCACGACCCACATAAGGATTTGCATGCCAGCCTTGGTAATCGTATTCACACATTTTTGGATACCATTGTGCCATCGAATAATCTACGCCTTCTCGATTCATCCGACCATTGCGTCTGATTTGAATAGGCACTTGTCCTTCAAATTCGCAATCAAATGTCACCCTACTGAGGGGGGCTATTTTTTCGGGTAAAATCACTTCCAAGACAGTTCCTACCGTTTCGAACTGGCACGGTTTGCCGTTCATTTTCAATGATTTTATTTTTAAATAGCCTATTTCATCCGGTTTCAGCTTCGAAATTCTATCAGTGACCCTGGGATCTGGGTCTGCGATACTGCGGCTGCGAACATCCATTGAACTACCCGGTTGAAAAGCATTCATGTATAAATGGTAAAAAGCTTTATCCAATTCATCCGGTGAATTGTTAAAATACACCAGTTTTTGAACGCCAGAGTATTGATGCTTTGTATGGTCAAAATCCACATCCATCGTGTATTCAGCACGTTGTTGCCATCTTTCCATTTCCACTTTTTTTTCCACTACAGTATGAGCTGGAATGGGCGTGACCGTTGTCTGTTGCGGTGTTTTGCAATATTGAAAAATGGAAGCCCATACTACAAAAAATAAAATTTGGTAGGTTGATTGATTAGTAAATTTCATATAGTTAAGACTTTTATAAAAAATAAATAGTGAATTCGGTTGTAAATTAAGGCAATATTTCACTTAAAGCGAATGTTTTGTCTAACACAATTCTGCCTTTTTCATCTTTTTTGACGGTGGCACATTCGGTATCGGGGTCATGTTCAAAATACAAATACCACCCCTCGGTAGCGGCTTTTTCTAACAACGCCGTTTTTTCATTCAATGATTCCAAAGGACGAATGTCATAAGCCATGATATAAGGCAAACCAATATGCCATTTAGAGGGTAATGTGTCAGCACAATAAATCAACGTTTTATTGCCATTTACTAATTTCACCACCATCATTGCTTCGGTGTGACCATAAGTAAAATGAATATGCATATTTTTGATAAATTCAATATCGTCTTCGATGTCAACAAATTTTAGAACCCCTTTTTCTTGTAGCGGCAAAAAGTTTTCTTTTAAAAAAGAAGCGGCTTCTCGTGCGTTGGGGTTCATTGCCCAATCCCAATGGCGTTGATTGGTCCAATAAATGGCATTGGGGAAGGCGGGTATCAGTTCTCTTGACGTTTGCTCGGATTGGGTGTCTTTTTTTTCGGGAGCATAAATAGTGGCACCACCACAGTGGTCAAAATGTAAATGCGTTAAAAAGACATCAGTTATTTGTTCAGCTTGAATCCCCATTTTTTCGAGACTTTGGAAAATATTCTCATTTTCAGAAGGTTCAAAATGTTTTTTGAAAGCATCACTGTGCTTATTGCCAAGTCCGGTGTCAATTAAAATTTTGCGGGATTCGGTTTCCACAAGCAAGCATTTAGCTGCCCAAGTGCAAAGGTTGTTTTCATCGGGCGGGTTAAGTTTTTGCCACAGTCTTTTCGGAACAATGCCAAACATTGCACCGCCATCGAGTTTAAAATAACCGGTATTAATAGTACGGATTTTCATAAATAAACACTTAAAACAGACTTAGTTGAATTCCGGTGCGAAAATCGGAAAATATTTTCAAAAATACGGCACTTCGGCAAGTTGTTGGACTTTTATATCAGTTGTTTGTCAATCGAAACAAAGTTTTTGGAAAAAAACATATGGATTGGCGTTTTGAAATTAATAACTTTGTTATAAATCAATTTTGTTTCTATATCCTTAATTGTTTCAAACCCGATCATGAACACGATTAAAAATAGTTTTTCATCAGTTAGATGGCATCTGGTGTTCTGGAGCATCTACTTTCTTTACACATGGCTGCCTGAAGCCAGCATACATGACAATTATGGCGCGTTATTAATTAATGCCAGTGTACTTGTGCCAATCGCTATTGTTACGACATATTACTCCATTTTTGTAACCATTGAACAGTTTTGGTTCAAAAGACGATATGGTATGTTTTGGTTAAGCTTATTTTTCAGTTTGACTGCAAGTGGTATCTTGCGACGGTTTTTTTTATTTAAAGTCATGTACCCCATTTTATATCCTGAAAAATTAAATGAACCACTTCTATATCTTCCGAAAATTATGATGGGAGCTGTGCAGGTACATTTAGTCACGGCTGTGGGTGTGATGATTTATTTATTGGGAAAATGGAAAAGACATCAACACTTAACCGAAGTTTTGCTCAAAGAAAAAGTGGCTGCGGAGTTGCAACTGTTAAAATCGCAGGTACAACCGCATTTCATTTTTAATACCCTCAATAATATATACATGTTGTCTTTGAAAGGGTCGGCACAAACGTCCGATATGATACATCGCCTTTCATCGCTGTTGAGTTATATGATTTATGACTCTAAGCAAGATACTATCGAGTTTAACAAAGAGTTGGATTATGTCAGAAATTATATTGATCTCGAAAAAATACGATACGGCGATAGACTTGATATACAATTAAATGTATTTAACAATACTAAGAATATTAGTGTTCCACCACTTTTGATATTACCATTGGTTGAAAATGCTTTTAAACATGGGGTGAGTCAAGAGGTTGAAAACTGTTGGATACACATTGACATCACTTTAAAGAAAAATAAATTAACCTTTAAGATTGAAAATAGTTTTAATGAAGCTCCTATTGCCCCTAGCCAATTTGGGAGTGGTTTAGGCCTTGTTAATTTGCGCAAACGATTAGAGATTTTTTATCCCGACGGCTATGAATTAAAAACAATGCAAGACGAAAGTTCATACCTTGTCACGATTAAATTAGATTTGAATGCTTTTAGTTATTCAGAAAGTAAAGTGGATACTGAGGGGGTAAAAAAAAACAATGAAATCCGGCAAAAAGGAACGGGGAAAGTATCTAAAATAGGTGAATTAATAAATTCCTTGATGCCTTTCTTGAAATTTTAATAATATAACCAGATAGATAAAATTGTCATGAAAATAAAATGTTTAGTTGTAGATGATGAGCCGTTAGCCGCGGAATTAGTGGCTACGCATGTAGCAAAAACGCCTGATTTGGAATTGGTCGGTAAGTGCCAAAACGCATCTGAAGCATTGTCTATCCTCCAACGCGAATCCATTGATTTGCTTTTTCTTGATATTCACATGCCTCGTATGACAGGCTGGGAGTTGTTGCGGTCATTACCCAATATGCCTTATGTGGTGATTACTACGGCTTATCGAGAACATGCTCTTGAAGGATATGATTTTGACGTTTTGGATTTTTTACTAAAACCTATCACCTATGATCGGTTCATGAAAGCCGTCGGTAAATTTTATCAACGCAAAATGGTCTCCACTGAAATAACGCCTGCTGTGCCGGACAGTTATGAGCAGGCTTATAAATATTTCAAGGTGAACCGTGAAATGAAAAAGGTTTTTTTGAAAGACATTCTTTATATCGAAAGCCTTAAAGATTATGTCAGAATCAAGACCGATAAAGAATCGCTGATTACTTATCAACGCATCAGCTATTTGGAAGAAAAATTACCCGAAGATAAGTTTTTGAGGGTGCATAAATCTTTCATTGTTGCCGTTGATAAAATTGTATCGTTGGGCAGTAACTCCGTTAAAGTTCGGGATAAAGAAATTCCAGTTGGCAGAAATTACAAAATGAACGTGACAAAATTGGTAACGGTGTAAACACATGGGTAGGGGTTTAAATGTACCCCCTCAGTATCAACTACTTTTAATAAAATTTCAAATACAAAAGGCTACCATCGAAACTGATGATAGCCTTTTGTATTTGAGATTCCTCAAAATGAAGCCAATAAATTTGGAATAAAAAATGTGTCAGACACTTTATTTTGAGGAGTTGTGAGGTGACAGACGCTTTTAAACCGTCTGTCACCTACCTGAAATAACAATGTCTGACACGTATGTATTAAACAAATGAACTACTTTTACAAACTATTGATAATCAAACACTTGTAAAATTCATCATTCATCACCTGTCTGCCGACAGGCAGGTTTATCATTCACTACTGCTGTTCCAAGACAATTTTTTTAGTCAAAATACCGCCTTCAAACTTGACTTTAGCGATGTATAAACCATTTGGCAATGACCCTCTATCCATTTGATAGAAATGGTTATTGATATTGCGGGCTTGGAATACTGAGCGACCGCTCAAATCAAATACGTCAACTGCTTGAATCGGATTGTACACATCACTTTCAAATGAAACATATTTTTGAGCCGGATTCGGTGCAACAACAAGTTTGGTATTTTCAGCTGTTAATAACTCTTCTGTTGTAGATACAAGGCTTGCGCAAGGTAATTGAAGTGCCACGCAAGCACGAGGAGCTACGAAAGTGATGATGCTATCAATATATAAACGCGCTTTCGCTGCCGAAATGCGCGGGTTACCGATGCTGGCATATTTAGTAAGCGTATCAGTTTGATCAAAGAATTCCCACGGGGAAGAATCCGTAATGGTATCACCATACATAGGTAACAATCCACTCAAATATTTACCACCGTTACGAGATGTTTGAAGCGACTTATAAGGGTCGTTAGCTGCTTTCAATTTGTCAAAACCTTTGTTCAAACCCAATTGATCAACTCTTTCGGCTACTGCTTGCGCACCTTGTACTTCAACAATAGGTAAAGCTACCGTAGGAGAAACCGGAACAGTCAAAACCGCACTACCATAAGGAGCATACAAATCATAAGGCGTTTGGAAAGAGACAATTGGAGGTGTATTTTTGTCAATCCATGAGCTATCGCCAATAGCACCACCCATGTTCACACACATTTGGAATTTTGAGCCATACTCAACGTGATTGGGTAAATTAAGAGTATCACCGCCCGGAGGAGGACCTGTTACTCCCGGAGGAACTCTACCTAATATTTTACCTTCAACATCACCGTTAATGTAAAACCCTTGACTTTGCTCTATTACCATCGGCAAACCGTTAGATCCAAAGAATTTACCAACCGGCTTCGTGGTTGTGTAAGCTTTCTGATATGAATCCAAGCCGGCAGCAGCCAATGAGATGTAACCACCTGTGCCTTGACCCCAAAGGATGATTTTGCTGGTATCAATTTTATAATCAGCCGCTTTAGACTTCATGTAGCGAATAGCCGTACGAGCGTCTTGGATACCGCGATAAGCCGCATTGATGAGCGTGTTGACACGAACTTCCTGAATTTGAGAAACCGGATTCCAACCTAACCGATATTCACATACGAGAGCAACATAGCCCATTTTTGCCATACGTGTAGCAATTTCTACCGCTGCGGAGTCTTTTAAAACGCCACTGGCAGCAGTTCTGGATACACGAGGTAAAAAGTTGCCTGTTATCAAATAAATAACAACCGGTCTCTTAGTAGCGGTATCACCTTCCGGAACGTAAAGATCCGCTTGTAAAGGCTGGCGTAAAGTATGACCGACAACCGGAACAGCTAATACGGTATAGTTTGTACCGTAAATAACTCTTGTTTTTGTAACCGCTGTGAATTGTGGTGTCAAATAGCGTTGAGCATTAACACTACCCATACCAAGCATCGTGACTAACAATAGGAGTAAAAGTTTCTTCATAACTTTTGAGATTTGATTAGAAAATTTAAAAATTTAAAAAAAGTGTGTACAATTTTCATAAATATTTTTTTATACTGAGGGGGGTATAAAAAATAATATTTGTGAAATTTATTGATAATCAATCAATTATACTACAAAATAAAGATTATTTGTTATTATATAACCGATTATCCATCAAATATACAATATTTGCTATTTTTCAGACAATATATTAAATCTTTTTTACAAAATCATACAATATTGAGAAATAAGCCATACGACCAATCCGAGGACCACCGTATGTTTGATATTGTTTTTTATTTAAAACATTAGAAGCACCTAATTTAAAAGTCAAATTGACTTTGGGTACAGAATAGTTAATTTGACCATCTACTAAATCATAAGTAGGAACAGCACCCGTAAACTGTGGTGATCCTTCAAAAATAAACCCTTGAATCCATTTATAATTAATATTGAAACCGAAGTTTTTCAATTTGCCAATTTCAACATCTCTGCCTGAAATCCCAATATTGTACTTGTGTTCAGGTGTGTTGAAAGCCGGAATGATTGGGTCATCTATTTTAGTATTCAATCTGTTCCATGAATAGTTACCCGCTAACGAATAATACTTTTTGAAATAATAATTGAACCCGATGGAGAAACCTTGAGTTGTTACTTGATTCAAAGAGTTTGCCGCATATCTAAATGCTTGAACATTTCTTGGAAAACCATTGGTAGGGTCAATATCTGCGGTAACACCGATTCGATAACCTAAGAAATCATTGTAGAAACTATAATAATAACTGGCATCCATATAAATCTTCTCAAACAATGTTGTTCTATAACCCACTTCAAACGATTTAACTTTTTCAGGTTGCACACCCGGAACAACAAACCTACTATTAGTGAGGAATTTTTTATCATAAGAATTGAGATAATCTTTGAAACCTTCCACAGTATAGAGAGAATCGCTCCCTTTTAAGTTACCTGACAAAATAGCTCTACCGACATTCAAATATAAATATTGGTCTGACAAAGTTGGATTTCTAATAGCCGAAGAGAATGAAAGTCTCAAGAAATTATTTTTGTTAGGCTGCCAAACAATAGATGCGGCGGGTGACATCAACCAATCGAAGTTTTGGTTTTTATCCATCCGCATTGTGGCACTCAATCGCCATTTTTTATCATTGAAACTTTTTTCGATACCGCCATAAAAACCGATTTCGCTGTTTTTAATTCTTGTGCCTGCTGTATCATAAAAAATAGTGCCTTCGGTATTGGGTCTATATTGTCTCGCGTTAGCTCCGACAGTTAACACATCTGTCCACGTAGGAGTAAATTTATACTCACCATGAATATGATACAATGCTGATTTATCATAAAAACGCGTTCCGCTATTAATATCCCGTTTTCCGGATTTTTTTAAACGAATTTCATCAAAAATTTGGGTAAAACGGGCAGTGCCGGGCTCATAAAAAGGTGTTTGAGTGTTTTTAGTATTGGCATAATCCTGCGCTAATTGATGCCATACAACCAATGAATCACGGTATTTAGACTCCCAAGCACTTGATGCATTGTAATCGTAAACGATTCGAGGTTGACCATTTTCAACGACAACAGTTGGCTGAGGATAATCTAATCGGCGGGTTCGTGGCGCAATATTATTTCTCCAAAAATTTTCGTAATCGGGTCCCCATTTAATACTTTCTTTTGCACGTTCTTGCAGCAATAAAGACGTGTAATAAGGATCATAAGATTCGCCCGCATCTTCATTGGTCGAATAGGCTCTGATGAAAAACTTGTCGCGTTTTCGGAGTTCAATTCTATTTTGTAAGAAAAGAATACCTTTCAAGCTGAAGCGGTTATCTCCTTGATAGACTGTTGTACCACTACCAAAGTTAGATGAGAAAATCAACTCAGGCGATTGCTCTTGCTGGCTGGGATTTAAACGAAAATGAACCGCAGCATTCGCTTTAATATTTTTTGTATTATAATCAACGATATCTTCTTCTTTATAGCCTTTTCTAAAAAAAGCCCCTAAACCGGGATAATTCCACGGCTGTTTTTTTGAAAGTTCTGAATAATCAAAAGTTACATTGTATTCATCCCCATATCGGTTGACTTTATCATAACCACCTAAATTGTTAGCACTAAAATCAGTATCAAAAACTTGAGAATAATTATCAGCCACCCAATCGTAGGCTTTTAAGTAAAAACCATTGATTTTGAATGCCATCCAATCATTGCCACTTTTGTTTTTAAAGGCATCGGCGTATCTAAAAGCGCCTTCTAACAGGTTTCTTTCACCCGTTTTTATTTGACCGGATAAGCCTCTCAAGAAAAATGGATTCTTAGTTTCCAATGAAATAACACCGTTGAATGCATTGGGTCCATAATAAGCAGAACTGGCACCCACTATCAAATCAGCCTTCAAAACATCTAATTCAGAAGAGCCTAAAAAGTTTCCTAATGAAAAGTTCAAACCCGGAGATTGATTATCAACGCCATCAATAATTTGAAGAGAACGCACTGGACTTGTTGAATTAAAGCCGCGTGTATTTATAATGGTGAAACCAATACTGGCTGTGGTCATATCAACCCCTTTAAGCGTACCCATACTTTCATAAAAACTGAGGGATGCTGCTTGTTTGATTGCCAATTTATCCATAGATTCAACAGATAGTGGACTGGCTTTTTGCTTTTCAGATATCCGCTGTCCTTTAATTTCTACCACATCAATAGAAAGAGCTTGCTCACCGAGTTTGATATTAAACGATTTGCCATCTTGAACTTCATGATCAATTGTTTCAAATCCTACGAATGAGATTGTAACAGTAATTGGATAGCTTTTATCCGTTTTAAACTCAAATAATCCGTCAAAATCAGTTTGAGCACCGGTGGTAGTGCCTTTAACAACTACAGTAGCTCCGACTAATACTTCACCCGTTGTTCCATCAATAATTTTGCCTTTAACGACATTTTGAGCCATCGCAAATTGTGAAAATAACAACAGCAACAAGGCTAGCCAGTTTTGGTTAGTAAGCTTTAATTTCATAATTCTCTTGCGTTAGTTATGTGAAATAAATTATTCAGATGTGAAAGTAGTGAAAATTCGCTGAACTGAAAAAAAATTAACATTATTATTTTTAACAATTCACTTTATTAAATTTTTCAAGGAGGCAAATTGACACAATTTTATCCAAGAATTTAGATTTAAAATAATTTTTGAAGCTAAAAAATAAAGAATATAAATACACTATAAATGCTCATTATTTGAATTTTAGAAAAAAAAATCCGATAAAATATTGTTAATCAATATTTTATCGGATTGAGCTTATACTGAGGGGGTAGCTTTTTAACTGAAATTTTCAATATCCGATTGCAGAGACATTGAAAGGCAGAAAAATAAATTAATCAAACACAAATTCAATTTCTACCCGTCGGTTCATCTGAAAACCGGATTTATCTTTTTCAGTTGTTGCCGGTCGGGAGTCACCAAAATATTCAGTCAGAACCAAATTTGGCGCAATGCCCCTTGATACCAAATAATTTTTAACAGCTTCAGCTCTGTTTTGCGACAACAGTATATTATGTTCTTTATTACCTCGACTATCGGCATGCCCTTCAATCCTAATTTTCCAATCTTTCTTTCTTTTTAAAAGAAGTGCCAAATTATTCAAATTTTTATACGATGCTGGTCGGATAATAGATTTATCAGAATCGAAATAAAGGTTTTGAATGGTTAAAGTGATGATATCCCTTTCATCTTGACTCACATCCGGGCAACCGTTGTTTTCTTTTGTTCCGGCAGTATTAGGGCATGCATCCACGCTATCCGGCACACCATCCTTATCGCGGTCACCATCTTGAGGACATCCTTTGTTTTCTTTAGGACCTGCCACATCCGGACATGGGTCATCTTTATCCGGTGTACCATCTTTATCGCGGTCATTTGCCGGAGGGCAGCCCATGTTTTCGAGCGTTCCGGCAATATCCGGACAAGGGTCAACGTCATCCAAAATGCCATCTTTATCTCTATCACTTAACGGACAACCTTCATTTTTCAAATTTCCCGGAATGTCCGGACATTTATCTATATCATCTCGGATACCATCACCGTCGCGATCATTGGTTGGGCACCCTTTATTGTCTTTGGGTCCGGGCAAGTCTGGGCATTTGTCCTCGTTGTCACACACGCCATCTCGGTCTTTATCGGGACAGTCCTTTTTTTCTTCGGGTTTCGGCAATGGGCAACCGTCGGTTTCTTTAGTCCCCGGCTCAGTTGGGCACTTATCGTCCTTATCGCAAACGCCGTCTTTGTCCTGATCTTTGCATTTATCATTTCCAAAACGGAGCGCAAAAACAACTTCGTGGCTACCGGCGCTGCTATTGCGGAGTTGCGACGTGGTGACATCATAGCTATATGCCAACATAAATTTGTCCATATCAATACCCAGCATAGCCGTTACAGCATCTTCACTCCTGAAACTTCCGCCTACCCAAAACTTTTTATTGAAAATAGCTCTCAAACTCACATCATACTGAGGGGATACATTGGGTGATACTTTTATCATAGCTGATGGCTCCAAACTCATCATTTCGCTCATTTTTAATCTGTAACCAATGATGCCATGGTATTGACGAACAATCTGAGTGGTACTAACGCGGCGTACTGAGGGGTCGAAAAACAATTTTTTACGATACAACTGCGGCACAGAAATACCGGCAAATAAACCATCTTCCTGATGAAAATAAACACCGCCGCTTAAATCGGGAATCCACATACCCAATTGTGCACCATTGATTACACCATCGGGTTCATGTTGCACAAATACATCATCCCGTAAATTGACTTTGTTGTATCCACCGGAAAAACCGACTGAAAGACTTGTCCGGTCATCAATTTTTTGATTATAGGCTAACATACCCATAACGCCGTTTTTTTTCATAGTGCCTTGCACATCATTAAAAAAAACACCGCCAATGGCTAAGGGTACTTTTTTCAATCTACCCGTTAAGCTCATCATACTGGTTTGCGGACGGCCTTCAACGCCTAACCATTGTGAGCGATAAATACCGCGCATCTCCACTTTTTTTTGAATAGCAATCACTGCGGGATTGAAACCAAAGGCATTCACAACATAGTTGGTGAAAAGCGGGAATTGTTGCGCATGTGTAATTTGTATTTTAATAAAAATTAAAATAATAATGTATATAAGACGTTGCATTTAGGTCATTTTTTGTGAATATTAGCATAATTAATTAGCGAATCAAAGTAATAGATCCACTTAAAACAGTCCCTTTTTCATCATTTAATCTGATGACATAGTAATAAGCTGCGGTAGGGAGTTCTTTGTTATTATTTGTCGTTCCTGTCCATTCATTCACATAGGGCGATTTATTATACACAATTTGCCCCCAACGGTTATAAATAATCAGCTCATTTTTAGGGTATTTATCAATATCTTTCACCACCCAAGTGTCATTCAAGTTATCTCCATTGGGTGTGAAAGTGTCAAATATATTGTTGTTTGTATTTTTTTTACAGCGTACATTGATTTCGAAAACAGTGTCTATTTCACAACTGTTGCTGTCGAAAAGACGAATGGGATATTTCCCTGCTGTCAACTCGGTAATGGTATTTCTTTCCAAATTATTAGACCAGACGAAACGATAGGGAGGTGTGCCCCCTTCGGCTTTCAGAGAAATTGAACCATCGTTATAATCCTTACAAGTTTCGTTAACTATTGTTGCTTTGAAACTCATTGCTTGTGTCGGTTGGTTTACAGTAGTATCAATGATAAACGAACACCCACTTCCATCCGAAACGGTTACTTGATAGCGACCTGCTGAAAGTTTATCAATCGCCGGTGATGAAGAGCCATTAGACCATTTAAATGTTTTGATACCGGCACCACCGTAAGTTGTCAAACGAATAGCACCTGTCTTTTCATTCTTACAATTTACGTTATCAACCGATGCGTCGCCACCAAATCCAACTTGATTGGCATTGATTGTAACAATTTTGGCTGAGCTTTTGGTGCATCCTCCTTGTTTTACCGTTAGGACAACTATTTTAGTACCGGGTGAAGAGTAAAAGATGCCAATTGGATTCGCTTGATTGGAGGCTCTTGGGATGGAACCGTTACCAAAATTCCATTCGTAAGTAACACCTTGGGTTTCAGTACCATCGTATTCAAAATCAAACTTGGTTCCACAAATTTGGGACGGCAGTTGGGTGATATTGAATTTGGCGGTCACTAAACAGCCCGGCGGATTATTGTAGAGATTGGGCGGTTGCTGAAAACCTTGCCGCAAGATAGATTTATTATCAGAGGCAGTTAATGTGCCGCATGTCGGGCAACCCGCAGCCGTCCAACTTGTTCTGAACGGCGCTACTACTTTTTGTGTGCCTTGACTGGCTAAAGTCCACCTTTTTAGTTGTTGAGCTTTAACAATAGTTAATGAAAGGCAGACAATTATCAGAGTTTGTATGATACTTTTCATTTTTGAATACTATGATTTCGAGCTTTTTTGTCAATTAATACCCCCCCGACCCCGAGTACTCGGGGCGGATTGTACCCCTCAGTATAGTGGGCGTAAAAATTGAAAATGATAGTTTTTGTATAAATGATGTACAGTTATTTATTAATTTTTCAATAGATAACCTGTTAAAATCATAGCATCTTGTGGCAGAATCGTAATGGGTTTTTTGACTCTTTTTCCGGAATTAATCACAATAAGTCGAGGAGATTGGCTTGTGACCGTGTAAAAATTAAAAATATCATTATCAATTTGTAAATCCAACAAACCGCGTTCAGTTTTGCCACTTTTTATAATGAGTGTATAACCGGCTGGAACGGTGTATTCAAAAGTTGGGCTTGTGAAATCCAATATCAACGTTTTGACATCTGTTTGCTCGGGCACTAAAATCCCTGTGCAATAGCAATCTGTAATCCGGTAACCGCTGGGAATAATGGGCATACCCGGTTCAGCAAACAAATATTTACCATCCGCCATTCTGACACCATTATTAACGGCACTCACAAACAAGCTGAGTCCGGAAGGAACCGTGTAATTGGTAGTGATGGCTACTGATTCGCCTAAAATTCCTTGTGGATATTCGATGGAAGCACCAGGAGCACGAAAAGGCGCATTTGAAAATCTGACGACATATGGACTTCCGCCCGGATTGCTCATAATCAGAGAGTCATTTCGGAATGAAAGCGATTGAATTTCGTTTTTAGGGTCTTTGTCGAGGTCATCCATGGCATTTTTGGCAAAAAAAGCAGTATCCGCTCGAGATGCTTGATAGGCATAGCCCGCTTTTGCTGAGCTATCCGCCACAATTGCCCGATTCGCAGAAACTGCATTCCAAGCAACTTGCGCTCTGAATGAACTATCTGCCAAAATAGCTCTTTGTGCTTGACCTGCTCGCCGTGAGCTATCCGCTTGCCAAGCAAATGATGCTGAATCTGCTCTTGAGGCGGTTCGGGCTGAAACAGCTGTTTGTGCCGCTCTTGAGCTGTCGGCGAAAGTAGCAGATGTAGCTCTATTAGCTGAATTGGCTTTAGATGCACTATCAGCAGTGCCGGCTCTTGTTGCGAAGGTTGCCGTTTCGGCAGTAAGAGCCGTGTTGGCTCTGCCAGCTCTGCTTGCCGAATCGGCTACTGATGCTGAAAATGCCTTTTCGGTGTATAAGGCGTAAGGCACGGAAACGAGTTGATTGGTACCCATCAGCACATAATTATTGCCGCCGGTAATATCCATTTCTACTTTCAGAAAATATTTATCTTGACCCCAACGGATATTGTTAAAAGCGGTTTGGCTGCCACCTGTTCGGGTGCCATTGCCTATTTGTAGGTCAAACAGCCCAAAACCGTCGGTGGTTACACTGTGTGTTTCTACCCATTCTTCTGCTCCTCCTGAAGAACCTTTCAAGATGGACATTTTGACTTTAACGTTTTGACTGACTAATTCTCGTCCGGCTTGGTCAGTTGCTACAGCTTGATAACAAACACTTTGTGGGACTTGCGCGTAACTTGTAATAGATAGGAATAGTAGTGTGAATACTGTGATGAACAAACGATTCATTCTCTTTGAGTTTAATTGCTTATTGAAATTGGATTAATTATTTATGTTTATTAAATCAAGTTTTTGTATTTATTAAAAAAGTCAATAATTATAGTGTGAAACTAACTGGATGTGTTCAGGATTTCTCCTGATGGAAAGGCATCTGGAATGTTGCTCTGTTAATACTGGGAAATGAGTAAAGTAAGGCTCTCAACAGGTATGATAAATCTACATTTTACAGGTAAAAAGATGTTTATTTGTGACAGATTATATAATAACAATACATATGCCAAATATACTATAAAAATGTTAATAATACACAAAATTAGTTATTTTATTTATATATTATTATTTAAATAAAATAAAACTCCCATAGAAACATTTTTTATGTGTTTTTATGAGAGTTTTTCTTATAATAAGTGACAATTTTTTAGTCCTAATCAAAAATGAATTCAAGTTCAACTCTACGATTCATTTCTAATCCTGATTTATCTTTAGCCGTTGTAGTGGGGCGGGTGTCACCAAAATATTGCACAATAATTTGGTTAGGAGAAACACCTTTAGAAATCAAATAGTTTTTGACGGCCAAGGCACGATTTTCGGATAACATCAAATTATGGGCTTTATTTCCCGTCATATCGGCATGCCCTTCCACGGTAATTTTCCAATCTTTTTTACCTTTCAACAAAGAGCCCAAATTGTTTAAATTCCGATAAGCTGCCGGTCGGATTTTCCATTTATCCACGTCAAAATAAAGATTCTGAATAGCAAGAGTCAAAATTTCTCTTTCATCCTGCGTTACTTTCGGGCAACCATTGTTCTCAATAGGTCCCGCCGTATTGGGGCAAGGGTCAACATCATCAGGTATGCCATCATTGTCTCGATCGCCACCTTTAGGACAACCTTTGTTGTCTTTTGGACCCGGAACATCCGGACATGGGTCATCCTTGTCGGGCGTACCATCTTTATCTCTATCGTTTTCTGGTGGGCAACCCATGTTCGCTAATGTTCCTGCTATATCAGGACAAGGGTCAACATCATCTAAAATGCCGTCTTGGTCTCTATCGCTTAAAGGGCAACCCTCATTTTTCAGCGTACCAGGAATATCAGGACATTTATCAATATCATCGCGGATACCATCGTTATCACGATCATTAGTCGGACAACCTTTATTGTCTCTTGGTCCAGCTAAATCAGGACATTTGTCATCTTTGTCACAAATACCATCGTGATCTTTATCGGGGCAGGTTTCGTCTTGCGGTGGTGGGCAACCATTATTTTCTTTTGTGCCGGGTATTTTCGGACATTTGTCTTCTTTATCGCATATGCCATCGTTGTCCTCATCTTTACATTTTTCTTTACCGAATCTCAACGCAAAAACGATTTCATGACTACCGGAGCTGCCATTGCGTAACTGCGAAGTGGTTACGTCATAACTATAAGCCAACATCCATCTTGACATATCAATTCCAGCCATAGCCGATACAGCATCTTCAGTTCTGAAACTACCGCCCACCCAAAACTTTTTGTTAATAATGGCTCTCAACGAGGCATCGTACTGAGGGGATACGTTAGGCGACACTTTAATCAAGGCAGAAGGTTCTAAGCTCATAATATCACTGATTTTAAGGCTATAACCTATTATGCCATGATATTGTCTAACAATTTGGCTCGGATTACTTCGCCTTACTGAGGGGTCAAAAAGCAATTTTTTTTGATACAATTGAGGTACTGAAATACCCGCAAATAGACCGTCTTCTTGCTTAAAATAGATGCCCGCACTGAGGTCAGGTATCCACATACCCACTTGAGCACTGGTAGCAACGTTATCCTGATCCTGTTGAAGGAAGATGACATCTTTGAGGTTTATTTTGTGATAGCCTCCGGAAAAACCTACTGAAACACTGGTTTTGTCATCCAATTTTTGGTTATAAGCCAGCATACCGTTCACACCGGTATTATTCATTGTTCCTTGTCCATCTTTATAAAAATAACCGCCTAAGGCTAAAGGAATTTTCTTGAAACGTCCTGTAGCGCTGATTAAATTTGTTTGAGGACGACCCGAAATTCCGAGCCATTGAGAGCGATAAAGCCCTCTGATTTCCATATTTTTTTGAGTTCCTATCACAGCCGGATTATAACCAAACATGTTTATCACGTAGTTCGTGAAGAGTGGGTATTGTTGGGCTTTTGATTGAGGAATGTCAAGGAAAATAAATATAAAAGCGAAAATATATAAATGACGTTTCATTAAGTCGCAATTGAATTTTTTAGAAGATAATGTTAAATGCCCTAATGCTTGATTGACAAATCGATAGCTATCTCACTATCGTAATTGAGCCTGTCAAAATCGTTGCTTTATCATCGTTTAATCGAATGACATAGTAGTAGGCGGCTGAGGGCAACTCCTTGTTGTCATTGGTTGTTCCAATCCATTCATTGGTATAAGGCGCATTATTATACACCACTTGACCCCAACGATTGTAAATCACCAATTCGTTTTTAGGATATTTCTCAATGTCTTTAACCACCCATGTATCATTCACATTATCACCGTTCGGAGAAAAAGTATCAAAAATATTATTATTGTTGTCGTTATTTTTGCAACGGACTTTTACTTCAAAAACAGTATCTAATTTGCAAGAATTGCTATCCGAAATGCTCACCGGATATTTACCTTCGGGTAAATTTGCCAATGAAACCCTGTCCAGATTATTGGACCAGATAAACCGATAGGGTGGTTTTCCACCGATTGTTGTCAAAGTAATCAAACCATCATTGTATCCTTTACAGGTTTCATTCACGATGAGAGCTGTTACACTAATGGGTTTGGCAGGTTGGGAAATGGATGTATCAAGATTGAAGGAACACCCGCTACCGTCAGTCACTGTTACTTGATATCGTCCTGAAGCCACATTATTCAAACTGGATGTGGTGTTGCCATTTGACCAACGAAATGTTTTGATACCCGAACCGCCAAATGTTGTAACATTGATAGCACCCGTTTTGTCACCATTACAATTGATATTGGTAACTGCGGCTGTACCCCCAAATCCGATTTGATTGGCGTTGACAGTGACGGTTTTAGCTGAGGCTTCCGTACAAGCACCTTGCTTAACGGTCAATGAAATAAATTTTGTCCCGGGAGTGGTATAGCTTATACCAATAGCATTGGCTTGTTTAGAGGTACGCGGATTAGCGCCTTCACCAAAATCCCATTCATAAGTCACACCCTGCGTCTGGCTACCGGAATACTCAAAATCAAACCGCAAACCGCAAGATTGAGATGGCGTAGAGGAGATATTGAAAGGTGCTGTGACTAAACAATTCGATGGATTATCAAATAGATTAGGGGGTTGCTGAAAACCTTGTCTGACGTACGTTTTACCGTCATCCGAAAGCAAAGTACCACAACCCGGGCAACCTCCTGCTGTCCAACTTACCCTGAATGGCGCTACCACTTTTTGAGAGCCTACACTGGAGAGCGTCCATCTTTTAATTTGCTGAGCAAAACTATTGCTGTGAAATGTTAAACAGATGATGATTATTTTTATTAAAATCTTCATTTTATCGGTCATTGATTTTATAGAAAATGTTAGTTTACCCCCCCTCAGTATATGTTAAACGACAACTCAGCAAAGGAGAGTTTTCAATAAATAAAGCTATTTGTCTTTAATTTTTTATCAAATAGCCAGTTAAAACCAATGAATCAGAAGGAACAATAGTAACCGGTTTTTTTACTTTCTTGCCGGCGTTGATAACAATTAGCCGTGGTGATTGGCTTGTAACTGTATAAAAATTAAAAATGTCATTGTCTAATTGTAAATCCAATAAACCTCTTTCTGTCTTACCGCTTTTTATAACAAGGGTATGACCCGCCGGCACAGTATATTCAAAAGTCTGGCTTGTGAAATCCAAAATTATGGTTTTAATTTCAGGCTGTTCAGGAACAAGGATACCCGTACAATAGCAACTTGACACCACATAACCACTCGGAATAATAGGCATGCCCGGCTCAGCATAGAGCCTTCTGCCGTCTCCCAATATAACTGTACTGTTCACCGCACTGACAAATAGGCTTTTTCCGTTCGGGACTGTATAGTTTGTTGTAATAACAAGCGATTCTCCTAAAATACCTTGGGGATATTCGATTGTAGCACCTGGTGCGCGGAACGGTGCTGAAGACATATTTACCTTGTAAGCGCTACCGGCAGGATTGCTCAAAATCAATGTGTCATTTCTGTATATAAGGGATTGAATCTCATTTTTGGGGTCTTTATCTAAATCGTCTAAAGCACTTTTGGCAACTAACGCAGTATCTGCCTTACTTGCCAACCAAGCGTACCCGGCTTTAACGGAACTATCCGCTGCAATAGCGCGATTGGCACTGACGGCATTCCAAGCGACTTGAGCCCTCAAGGAACTGTCTGCTAAAATAGCGCGTTGCGCTTGTCCAGCTCTGCGAGCGCTATCAGCACTCCATGCAAATGTTGCCTGATCCGCTTTTAAAGCGGTTTGAGCTGTAATGGCTGTTTGGCTGCGGCGAGCACTGTCGGCATAAGTTGCAGATAAAGCCGTATTGGCTTGTCCGGCTTTTGAAGCACTGTCAGCTACGCCCGCTTTGGTAGCATAAGTGGCTGTTTCAGCGGTGGTGGCTATGGTGGCTCTACCAGCTCTACTGGATGAATCCGCCAGAAAAGCCGAAAACGAACGTTCCGAATACAAAGCGTAAGGAACAGAAACCATTTGGTTGGTCCCCATCAAAACAAAATTATTATTTCCTGTGATATCCATTTCTACCTTCAAGTAGTATTTATCGAGCCCCCATTTGATATTTCTGAAAGTGGTTTGTGCTCCCCCAATGCGTGTACCATTGCCAATTTGCAGATCAAATAATCCGAATCCATCAGTAGTGACATTGTGTGTTTCAACCCATTCTTCAGAGCCATTGGACGCATTTTTGAGGATTGAAATACGAACTTTAATGTTTTGGCTGACTAATTCACGACCACTTTGGTCGGTAGCGACACCTTGATAACAAACACTTTGAGGAACTTGTGAGTATGCCACTAAAGAGTAAAAGAATACTGAAACTAAAACGAGTGAAAATTTTTTCATTTTTTTATTGAATTTTCTATTTAAAAATTGTTTCAACTTTTTTACGTCTTTGCATTTAATTGTCCATCATTTTTCGAACATTTTGACTAATAAAATATAGTATCCGATGGAAAGCCAATCAGAGTCGTATATAATTTTTGTGATAGCAAATTTGTTGGAAAAGCGAATTTTTGTGACAGTTTATTTTTATACGGACGCAAATGTAAAATGTTTTTTAAAATATAATATACTTTATATTCAAATTAACATAAATATTTTTTTTTTGCGGAGAGCAAAAAAAAAGCGTAAATGTTAAACAACATTTACGCTCTCATCGAAAGGACACAATTTTTATCTATAAATTCTTTTCAAATTTAAATCATTTTGCGGAAAAAGTCAAGTGTTTATTTTTTTTAATACGTTTTACCCTCTATCGGCGAAGTTTAATTGACTTCGTTTCTCCATTCGGTAATGTTAAAAGTGCTTCCCTATCACAATCACCACCACCATAGCTATAATCCAAAGACCGTGACTGATTTTCGATAGTAATTGTTCTCACACCGCTGACTATCCAAGGGCACAACGCTTTATGAACGATTGGAGAGTTAATAACGCTGCTAAACGATTTGTTTTTTCTGTTCACTCCCGATTCATTACCGGTTACTGACCATACATCGTCAAGTGGAGAACGAGTGTTATTGCCTTGAGTTTTGGTGACGGTATGGGTAGCATTCCAAGTTGCAGAAGTGCCATCTCCAAACGTAATTTTACCATTCGTAATCGTTCTGGTGAATGAAGGTTGCCCCTGTGCATTGTTCCCGTTGTTTTTCCAAGTCCGCGTTCCTTCGATTTTTGCGCTATCCACATAAAAATTTTGGAAAGTCACTGATTTAGTGGCGTTAGACTTGATGAGCGTGTCACTAAGGGTCATGATGATTTTGCCTTTGCGTACCCGCCCGTTTCTATCGGTACAACCTGTGCCAAAATCAATAGTAATAGTTTGTGGATAAGTTCCACGTGGTGCTGAGAATGTCACTATGGCACAACCGGAACCCCCGGGACCTCCAGAACCGGACGCTTCTAAAGCCGTTTCTGATTCGTCTTCTGAATTTTGTGAGTATGCCTCTGCATCACTCAAATCTTCACTTGAAGTGATAGCAGCTTCGTTGATAGTAGCATCGTTAGGATTGAGATTATTGTCTTTATTACACGCTATAAAAAGAGATGAAGCAAAAAGGGTTGCTAATACGATTTTAGATAAGTTTTTCATCGGATAAAAGAATTTGAATTTAGGTTAAATAATATCGGTTTTTTTTTAAATTGTAATTGTGCGTTACGATACAATAGACCCCCTCAGTATAGATTTGTTTAAACGCATTTTTCAATTTAACTTTATTTTAACATATTTTAAATTTTTTAATTTTATCGTTTTTTTCGTCTTGACTCTTGCATTGGATAAATATTATGCCGAATCAAAAAAAAGCGGGCTTCATAACCATGAAAATCAGCACACCAAAGAGCATTAATGTGACGGGCAAGCATGAGAAATGGAAAGAAAATGCATTTTCTTGAAAAAAGTTACTCCTCAAACTATCACTCCTAAAGGCATTGAGTATATTTGTGCCATTATGCAATCAGCAAGAGTCATATCAGAAAAAGAAAAATTCGACCTCACCATAGAGCGTCTCTGCTATCATTTGATAGAAGACTACGACGATTTTAAGGATACTTGCATCGTCGGCATCCAAACCGGGGGTGTACAATTGGCTTCCCGCATTCTTGAAAAACTAACAGAGATATGGTCTAAGGGAGACTTGGCGGAGAGGGGAATTCATATTCCATTCGGGAAACTCGATATTACGTTTTATCGCGATGATTTCAGAACGAGTAAAAAACCTTTGGCTGCCAATATCAATGAAATGCCTTTTGTTATTGAAAATCAACGAGTGATACTTGTTGACGATGTGTCATATACCGGTCGCTCCGTGCAAGCGGCAATGACTGCTCTCAATCACTATGGTCGCCCAAAATCCGTAAAACTGCTCGTGTTGGTAGATAGACGTTTCAATCGTGAAATCCCGGTACGGCCTGATTATATCGGAGTAGCTATTGATGCCCTCGATGACGCTTATGTTAAGGTAGAGTGGGCTGAGACCGAAGGGCAAGACCGTATTCTTATTTATCCGGAAAAAGTGTAACAAAAATATATCTAAATGGCTGAAAAGCAATTATCTACGAAACATCTTTTAGGCATCAAAGACCTTACGGTTGATGATATCCATCTTATATTTGAAAATGCCGACCAATTTATAGACGTTATCAATCGTCCGATCAAGAAAGTTCCCTCGTTGCGTGATACCACTATTGTCAATCTTTTTTTTGAAAATTCAACCCGTACCCGTATTTCATTTGAGTTGGCTGAAAAACGCCTTTCGGCTGATACTTTGAATTTTACTGCTTCCGCCTCATCAGTGTCAAAAGGTGAGACCTTGTTGGACACTGTCAATAATATTTTGGCAATGAAAGTGGATATGGTGGTGATGCGGCACCCAGCACCCGGAGCACCTCATTTTTTAGCGTCGAAAATTGACGCCAACATAGTCAATGCCGGTGATGGCACCCACGAACACCCGACGCAGGCGCTGCTCGATGCCTATTCTATCAGGCGACAATTAGGCGAAGTAGGAGGGAAGAAGGTAGCCATTTTTGGTGATATTCTACATTCTCGGGTAGCATTGAGTAATATCTATTGCCTCAAAAAATTAGGCGCCGAGGTCAAAGTATGTGGCCCGCCGACTTTAATACCCAAACATATCGAAAAATTGGGCGTGGGTGTCGAGCATGATGTTCGTAAAACATTGCAATGGTGCGACGTAGCAAATGTGTTGCGAATCCAATTAGAGCGTCAAGACATTAAACTTTTTCCTTCACTAAGAGAATATTCTCAATATTTTGGTATCAATAAACAACTTTTGGAAAGTATTGATAATCAAGTAGTTATCATGCACCCGGGCCCCATCAATCGGGGGGTGGAAATCACTTCAGACGCTGCTGATTCTGCTAATTCTATCATTTTGGATCAAGTTGAAAATGGGGTAGCGGTAAGGATGTCAGTCTTATATCTGTTAGCTGCAAGAAGGGGGTGATAGGAGTCAAATTTAAAAACTTGACTAATGTTTATTTCTCTACCAATTCTGTAATATAAACCGTATCATCATTCAATTTATATTCAATTCCTGCTTTTGATGAATCAGTCGTTCTCAATTTCGTAATTTTCAAATTGGTAAAAATCTTTTCTGCCTTGATTACCCTAAAAGTCATTTCCTTTTTATCGAAAATCACAGTTTCGGCGTTTTGAATCTCCAGCTTGTCAGTTTTGAATCCGGCATTTTCTTTAAATATCACTTGATTTTTAGCATTGTCGAATGAGATTTGGTTGCCAACGAAATTGGGTTCTTTCATTTTGGGTGATGTCGCTTCAACAGATTTGGGAGAAATAATCATCGGTTGTTTTTGTCCCCTAACAGCCGTGGCAAGTAAGGAACAAATAGAGAAAGCCATAACTATAAAGTTAGATTTCATAATACAGATTTGTTTAATATTTTGAATGATAAAAAAAATGCCCGGACGGGGGTCCCAGGCATCCATGAAAACGAATTTTACAATTCTTTAACCAAAACTTACACACGAAACTTAACAATTAACGTGCCAAATATATATTCAGCAAAATTAATTTATGTGCAAATATAATATGTTTTTCAAATACTGCAAATTTTTATTGTATAAAAATCTGATTTTTATTATTTTATAGAATTTTATTTTAAGTATTGGTAAATGAAATATGAATGTTTGTTAAGTGACGAATATTTCAGAAGTGTAAATAGGTATGATTTTTTTATCAAGTGCTAATTTAAACATATATTCAATCGACTGTTTTCCGGTTGTTCCCAAGTTTTCCGTATAGTTATTGACGTATAAATCTATGTGTCTTTGACGCACTTGTTCGTCCATTTCCTGTGCATTTTGCGCCACAAAATCACGACTTGCTAACGGATTCTCGAAGGCAAATCGGACGCTGCGCTGCATCACCCTTTCCACCTTTTGCTGAATTTCCAATGGAATATCTCGTCGAACGACAATGCCGCCGAGTGGAATCGGCATGCCGGTTGACTTTTCCCAATACTCTCCCAAGTCTAAAATTTTAGTTAAACCTTTTTCGTGATAAGTAAACCGATTTTCGTGAATGATGACACCCGCATCTACTACCCCCCTCAGTATAGCCTCCTCAATTTCATGAAAAACCATTTCTTTTTTATGGTGGGCTTCGGGATAGGCCAAACTGAAAAGAAAATTGGCTGTGGTATATTTCCCCGGAATAGCAATTATAGAATCATTCACCCTATCAATAACGTCTTTGTTTTTACATATAAAGAGGGGACCTACGCCATTACCCAATGCGCTGCCCGACTCAAGAAGGGCATAATCATCTACCAGATAAGCAAAAGCATGATAGCTGAGTTTCGTTACATCCAACTCTTTTCTAAAAGCTCTTTGATTAAGTGCTTCCACATCTTCCATGACGACATCAAAAGTCAACCCCTCTGTATCAATGCGGCCGTGTATCATGGCGTCAAAAATAAAAGTGTCATTTGGGCAAGGAGAAAAGCCAAGTGTTAATCTCATTTTTTATTATTGATTGATAAATTTTTACTTTTTAAAGAGGAAAGTGTCCGGCATAAGCCATACACTAAAAATGCAAAAGTATTAATTTTCGCTATTACCCCTTAATATTGCCTTGATTTTCGTAGTTTTGCGGAATAATACGATGTCGCTGTTTTTTGCGAGGTCATTAAAACAAATTTTCAGTGAAAAAGCCTAATTTTCAAGTCATATATGAAGACAATCATCTCATAGCTGTCAACAAACCTGCGGGGATGTTGGTTCAAGGAGATGAAACAGGAGATAAACCGTTGATGGATTACGTAAAGGAATATATCAAAGTACGCTATGATAAACCCGGGGATGTGTTTCTTGGCGTGGTTCATCGGATTGATAGACCGGTGAGTGGCGCCGTCATTTTCGCCCGCACTACCAAAGCATTAGAGCGCATGAACAAAATTTTTGCCGATCGAGAGGTTGAAAAAACCTATTGGGCTTTGGTAAAAGACCGACCAGATCCGCTTAACGCTACACTTATTCATTACCTCGATAAAGACCGTGAGCGCAACATTACCAAAGCTTTAGATGCACCCAGCCGTCGCCATCCCGATGCTAAAAAATCTGAGCTGACCTATGACTTGATTTCGAGTATTGGCAATTATCATTTGCTCGAAGTGCAGCCTAAAACAGGTCGTTCCCATCAGATTCGGGCACAATTATCGCGCGTTGGTTTGCCCATTAAAGGCGATTTGAAATATGGCTATCCTACTCCGGACAAAGATGGGAATATCAGCCTTCATTGCCGGTCAATGAAATTTATTCATCCGGTAACAAAAGAACAAGTGGAAGTAGTGGCAGACCCGCCTAAAGATCAAGTATGGGATCAGTTTGTGCGGAATTTGGTGTGAAGTTAGCAGTCACTAATTGTTTTAAATTAAATAGCCAACTTGTAAACCGAAATTATTCTGATGTTCCGACTTTTACTTATCATTTTTGCTTCTTTCACTCTAATCGCTTTTTATTCAATAGTGGATTACGCTCAAAATATCACCACCATCCCGCTTAACGATAATTGGCGTTTTAAACCGGCGGATACGGTTATAACGCCACTCTCAAAAAAGGATTTAGCGCAATCTTTAAAACCGATTGAGTATCCTACCCATTTGCCGAATTCGGCTTTAAATGCTTTGCGTGAAAATGGCGTAATTGATGACCCTTTTTATGGTACTAACGAGAAACATCTGCAATGGCTCGAAAATCAGGACTGGATTTTTGAAAAGCATTTTGATTTAAGCCAAAATGAATTGAACAATGAGAAAATTGAATTGATACTGAGGGGTCTTGATACTTATGCTGATGTGTATGTCAATGATGTTTTGTTAATTAAAGCCGATAATATGTTCCGGGTTTGGCAAGCTGATATCAAGCCAATTGCTCGATTACAGGGCAATGTGTTGCGCATCAATTTTAAATCGCCCGTCAAAATAGAAAAAGAAAAAGCTGCTAAATCCCCCGTTGATTATCCAGATGTTTATAACACGACGCGGCAATACACCCGAAAAGCACAATTTCATTATGGTTGGGATTGGGGCCCTCGGTTAGTTTCGTGCGGTTTGGCAAGTGCTGAATTGGTGGTTTGGAGTAAAGCCAAAATCAATGATGTATTCATTAAGCAAGTCAAAGTTTCGGCTGATTCGGCTCTGTTACAAGCACAAGTCACCATCAATGCCACTCAAAAGGCAAAAGCAGAAGTGAAAGTGACTGTGAATGGCAATACTTTTACGCAACAGGCAAAATTGATCGAAGGGTTGAATGTTGTGATGATTGACGCATCTATTTTGAACCCTCAATGGTGGTGGACACATGATTTGGGTACGCCATATTTGTATGATGTGGATGTTGAGTTTTATACTGAGGGGGGCTTTGTGGAAAAGAAAAGCAGCCGTATCGGCATCCGAACCGTCGAGTTAGTGACTGAAAAAGATGAAAAAGGGAAATCATTTTATTTCAAACTGAATGGAAAACCGATTTTTGCTAAAGGCGCGAATTATATTCCTCAAAATATTTTTCAAGAAAAAGTAAAGCCGGCCGACAACCTCAGGACTATCGAAAGTGCCGTAAAAGCTAATATGAATATGTTGCGTATTTGGGGCGGCGGTATATACGAAACGGATAATTTTTATGAATTGTGCGATGAAAAGGGCGTTCTGATTTGGCAAGATTTCATGTACGCTTGCGCGATGTACCCCGGTGACCAAGCTTTTTTGGATAATGCTAAAGCTGAGGCGATTGAGCAAGTTCAACGTTTAAGAAATCATCCATGCATTGCTCTTTGGTGCGGAAACAATGAAATCAACGAAGCTTGGCACAATTGGGGTTGGCAGCCGCGATTTAATCCTGACCAAAAAGATATTATTTGGACAGCTTATGAAAAGCTTTTCAATAAAATTCTCCCTGAAGCAGTGGCTACTTTTTCGGATAAAACATCGTATTGGGAAAGTTCACCCAGTCGTGGACGCTACGATAACAAGAGCTATATTGAGGGGGATAACCACGACTGGTTTGTTTGGCATGATGAAAAGCCTTTTGAACATTTTGAGCAACGAGTACCCCGTTTTATGTCAGAATATGGATTTCAATCTTTTCCGGAATGGAAAACCATCCAGACTTTTACTTTACCTGAAGAGCGTGAATTGACTTCAGATGTGATGCTTTTACATCAAAAACACCCTAAAGGCAATCAATTAATAAAAAAATATATGGAGCGGGATTATCGCCTGCCTAAGTCTTTTAAGGATTTTGTTTATGTTAGTCAATTGCTTCAAGCACATGGCATTGGCAAGGCGATTGAGGCACAACGGAGGGCTAAACCCTATTGTATGGGAACTTTGTATTGGCAATTGAACGATGTGTGGCAAGTGGCATCTTGGTCGAGTATCGATAATTTTGGTCGTTGGAAAGCCTTGCAATATAAAGCTCAAGAAGTATATAACAATATTTTGATTTCACCGGTGGTTGAAAAAGATGTTCTCCGCGTGCATATTGTGAACGATAGTTTGGGATTCAAGGCTGATTTAAGTGTTCAATCATTCAATTTTACGGGTAAAAAAATATTTGAAGACACTAAAAATGTCGAAGTCGCAGCGGATACAAGCGGCGAATTTTATAACGTTTCATTGAAAGAATTGGTCAAATTGGAAGATTCGGTCTCCAATGTATATGTTGTTTTGACATTACGTCGAGCAGGACAAAACCCTATCCAACGAATAGCCTATTTAGTACCTCCCAAAGGTTTGAGCTTGTTGAAGCAAGATATTTTTAAAAATATCAACCCCATTAAAGGCGGTTTTTTGATTACGTTGAAATGTCCGGTATTGTGTAAAAATGTGTTTTTAAGTTCTGATACTGAGAATATGCCCCAATTGCTCGGAGGAGGCTTCGAAACCAATTATTTTGACCTTTTGCCCCACCAGGAGAAATCAATTTTTTATCAAACGACTGCCACTTTCGACGAGTTTATCAGGTGTTTTGACATAAAGTCACTGGTGGATACTTATTAGTTAGATAGTCTGGTGTGTTGTATGAGTATCAATTATTTTTTTTTAACAACTCAAGAGGTTTGAGCGGTTGCATATCTTTCTTGGTTTTCTCAAAATTTTTGAGTACATTTAGCAAGATATTAAATAAATGATATGCGACTTTACATAAAATACATGGTCAGTTTGCGATGCAAAATGGTAGTGAAAGAGGAGTTGAAAAATCTGGGACTACACTATGTTATCGTTGAGTTAGGTATGGTTGACATATTGGAAGACATTACAAGAGAACAGCAAGAGCTTTTGAAAGAAAATTTACTTCAATCCGGTTTGGAACTACTCGACGATGCCAAAAGTATCCTGATTGAAAAAATTAAGAATGTGATTATTGAAATGGTTCATTACAACGATGAATTGCCTAAAGTGAATTATTCAGATTACATCAGTGAAAAATTAAGTTACGATTATACATATCTGGCTAATACTTTTTCGGAAGTGAAAGGTATCACTATTCAGCAATTCATCATCATCCATAAGATTGAGAGAGTAAAGGAGTTGCTTTTATATGATGAACTTAGCCTCACTGAGATTTCTTATAAATTGAATTACAGCAGTGTGGCGCATTTATCTAATCAATTCAAGAAAATTACGGGACTGTCGCCCTCTTTTTATAAGCAACTCAAGCAAAAACGCAAGGAAAATTTGGAAAATTTGTAAGAATTACCCCCCCTCAGTATACAATTCATAAACCTATTCGGAAATAATTATTGTCATTCTGAGCGCCGCGAAATAATCTGTATTTTACTATTAAATGCCGTTATTCAGATTCTTTCGCTGCCCTCAGAATGACAAGTTGACCAGCTTCTGCTTGATTGAAGAAAGCCTTTTTCTCTAAGGTTTTGGCGATTTACCGGACTTTGAATCCGGTTTTGGTGTAAACGGTTCGAGGGAAGACTGTCCGCTTTTAGTTTCAGATTTGTAAGCCGATACGGCTTTACTTTTACCTGCGGATTTGTCCGCCGGTGCTTTTTTAATATTTTTACTGCCTTTGTCTTTGCTCATTGTTTTTGTTTTTTAAATCCCCGTAACTGTCGGGACAGTGTGACTAAAATTATTCGTATCCACTTTTTATCAGCGTTTGAATCATTTTGAAACGCCCATTGGGTTTTATCAGGTGGGAAGCATGTGCCGGAATAACGATAGATTCGCCCGTTAACAACAAATGCGACTTTCCTTTTACGACGATGTGAGCCTTGCCTTCTATGATTTGGGCGTAGGTATCGAAAGGAGAGGTTTTTTCAGTCAATCCTTCGCCACTGTCAAATGACATGACGCTGATATTACCGGTAGATTTTTTAAGAATCGTCTTGATAACCACAGAGTTGGTAATATATTCGATAATTTCCACGGTGATGTGGACTTTTGACTTTTCAATCTCGGTGGTATCCATGTCTTTGTTTTACATTTTTAAACAGTTATTGCAAAAGTACCGATTAGCGAAGCCTTCGCTAATCGGTATTTTTGCAATATACAACATATTAAAGACCTGCAATAATCTTTTGGAATTCTTCTTTGGTTTTACCCAATTTGATTTGAATTTTTCCGAGCATCTCATCTTTTTGACCTTCTTCGAACATCAGATCGTTATCAGTCAATTCTGCAAATGCTTGTTTGAGCTTGCCTTTTTGCTCATTCCAGTTTCCTTTTAATTCTGTCTTGTTCATTTTTTTTATTTTAAATCCTCGCAGCATGCGAGTGTGGTATGAATAAATTTTCACTTTACAAAGTTCGGTTCCTTTTGCGGGATAAGTGTTACATAATAATGGCTATTAGTTACATCATTCACACATTTTAATTGTTATTCGTTGTTTGTTGCCCCGTTGAGGGATGACGAATAACAACTAAAAATGGTGGCAATCATTTGAGGTAGGCGCAAGTAGATGGATTTGTTTTTCGTAACATAATCAAAAGCATTGTTTTGCATGCAATCTAATGCCACATCCATGTCCTCTTGAGCAGACAACATGATAACGGGAATATCCGATTTGAATATCTTGATATGATTCAATGTTTCGATGCCGTTCATGGCTTGTTTATCAATGCCGTTAAGATGATAATCCAAAACAATGACATCCGGGCTGTTTGATAAATGCGCCAAGCACAACTCGCCAGTGGGGTATGTTTCAACAATAAAATCTGGGTGTTTGAGACATTCGATTTCTAATAATTTTAAGAATAGGACGTCGTCGTCCACTAAGAAAATTTTTATTTTATTGTTGTTCATGAATTACTCAATTTGCATTTTTTTAAACCAGAATTAAATCCTTATGAGGAACAATGATTTACATTCTTTCCATATACCAATTCAATTCTTTTTCCATTTTTTTATAACTAAAAATATGGCTGATAATTTTTTGTAAACGCATAAACGCCGTTTCACTTTTCACCACGTAATCGTGAGCGCGGTGATGCATACAATCTACTGCCACTTCAATTTTATCCTGAGAAGAGAGAATAATAACCGGAATATCCGAATTGTAAGCTTTTATTTTATCCAATGTTTGAATCCCGTTTATCGCATTTTTATGAACACCGTTGAGATGATAATCCAGAACAATAACATCGGGACTTTGTGATAGATGTTGCAGGCACAATTCTCCGGTTGCAAATGTTTGAATATCAAAATCAGCATGTTCCAAAAATTCAATTTCCAATAATTTTAAAAACACAGCATCGTCATCCACTAAAAAAAGTTTTATATTATTATCATTTCTCATGAACCATTGTTTTTTTCATTTTATTAAACTCTTCTTCCAATTCTTTACAAGCTTGTACACAAACATTTTCAATTTGTAAAACCAGATTCTCGATACCTTCAAACTGTTGTTGGGTACGGGCATATTCCAAAACTTTTTTAGCCATGCTTTCAAAATCGGGACTGATACCCATTATCGAAAATGAGGGAATCATTTTATGTAAAGCAGCGTGCAACGTATCCCAATCTTTCTCTTGAAAGCTTTTTTTCATCGCTGTTATCAGAGGTGGAGTTTGTTCCAAATAAGCGGCAATCATTTCCATATTCAACCGGGAATTGCTTTTGGTGCGCTGATTGAGGTAACCGAGATTAATATATTTTGTTTGTTGAACAACCCCATTCGAACTTTCTTTTGGTTCATCAATAGATACAGCTTTTTTGACCAAACCGACAATTTTACTGTATAATAACCTTTCATCAATGGGTTTTGAGATATAATCATTCATGCCCACGGCTTTACATTTTGCTAAATCGGCAGTCGTCACATCAGCCGTTAAAGCGATGATGGGAATTTTGGAATGCATGATTTTGCGAATGTATTCAGTGGCAATAAACCCATTCATTTCGGGCATTTGCAAGTCCATCAAAATAATATCGTAAGATTTGTTTTCTAATTTTTCGATGGCTACTTTGCCATTAGCGGCAATATCACGTTCAAATCCGAAATCATCCAAAAGGGTTTTCATGAGCAATTGATTGAGTGCCATGTCTTCAACCACCAATACTTTAATATGTTTAATATCATTATCCAGTTCCAATATTTCAGTTGTCAATTCAGCCTCCGCATTTGTTTTTTGAAAACTTAAAACGAAACTAAAAGTAGAACCCTCATCGAGCGTACTTTTTACTTGAATACTGCCTCCCTGTTGTTCTACTAATTGTTTAGCGATAGCGAGCCCAAGACCGGTGCCTCCGTACAATCGGGCAGTGCCGCTTGAAGCTTGCTGGAAGTTTTCAAAAATATATTTTAGTTTATTTTCCTTGATACCAATACCCGTATCCGAGATTGAAAATTCAATAGTCACTTTCTCATCATCTTCATGGAGTAAATTAACTCTAACGGTAATTTTTCCTACAGTTGTGAATTTTACGGCATTGCTCACCAAATTTAAAATAATCTGGTGTAATCGCACAGGGTCACCCATTAATACTGAGGGGATATTGTTGTCGTATACTTTGACCAATTTCAAGTTTTTTTCCTGAACTTTGGTTTCGAACAAATGAAGCATGGCTGAAATAGAAGTTGCCATTTTGAATGGCGTCTGTTCAAACGTCATTTTCCCCGCATCCACTTTGGCTAAGTCGAGAATATCGTTAATCAGGACAATTAAGGCGTCACCACTCATTTTAATAGCGGTTAAATACTCTTTTTGTTTAGCCGACAAATCTGTTTTTAACACAACTTTCGTAAATCCGATAATGGCATTCATGGGTGTCCGAATTTCATGACTCATATTGGACAAAAATTGTTGTTTGGATTTTACGGCATCTACCGCGGTTTGGGTGGCACTTTCTGCTTTGGTTTTTGCTTCTTCAGCAATTAAGGTTGCCAACTCGGCAAATATTTTTGCTTCAATCAATTCTTTTTCAGCTCTTTTTAATTCGGTAATATCTCGGGCTACGACAACAGCACCCAGCACTTTTCCTTGTTCGTCTTTATAAACCGAACCATTAAACAGTACATCGGTCAGTTCTCCATCAATTATTGTGAGCGGATAATTAATCACAAAGCCTTTTTCAAATACTTCTTGATACACTTCACGGGCTTTTTCCGGGTCGGTAAAATAATGTTTAAAATCAGTGCCTGTCAGTTCTTTCCGCGATTTACCCGTGATTTTGGTCAATGCTTCATTCATATCCATAATCTTACCCTCTGTACTAATAGTAACCAAAGGGTCGAGACTTGCCTCGATGAGGCTGCGAGAATATTTGGACAATAATTTTTGGGCTTCTTCATCTCTCCGTTGTACAGTTATGTCTTCCAACATATTGACTGCACCTGACAGGATACCATCAGAATCAAACAGTAGCTTAGGATGAGGTCTGACGTTGCTTCGCGAACCGTCTTCCCGTTCAATGATAATCTCTTGTCCAATAATGGCGCGACCTTCTTTCAAGGTTGCTGCCATCGGACTTTCATCCAATGGAAGAGGTTTTCCATCCAATTGAAACAGTTTTGATGAACCACACCACATTTCTTCACCAATTTCAGGTTTACGTCCCCAAAGAATTGCTGCAGATTTATTAAAATGAGTAATATATCCGTTGTTGTCAATAACATAAATGGCAATTGGCAAATCTTGGATGATATCGTTAGAAACTCTGTTTATGCTTTCAATTTCCATTTTTGTTCTTTTTTAAGATATTTAATTCCTCCGTTAATTCTTCACAAGCTTGAGAACAAATACTTTCAAGCTGTAAAACCAAATTATACATGCCATACGTTTCCTGTTGCGAGCGGGCAAATTCTAACAGTATTTTTGCCATACTTTCAAAATCCGTACTGATTCCAATTATTGAAAATGAGGGTATAATCTTATGCACAGTTGCGTGCAATTCCCTCCAATTTTTATTTTGAAAACTGAGCTTCATAGTGCTAATCAAGGCAGGAGTTTGTTCCAAATAAGCAGTAATCATTTCTATCATTAGCAAAGGATTGGATTTAGTCCGTTGCTTCAAATAATCCAAGTTGGTACATTTCAATGATTTGATCGGCTCAACCTCTTTCTCTTTATTAATAAAAGGCTTCTTGACCAATCCAACAATTTTACTGTACAATAATCTTTCGTCAATGGGTTTTGCCAGGTAATCATTCATACCCACAGCTTTACACTTCGCTAAGTCAACGGTAGTGACATCCGCTGTGAGAGCGATGATAGGGATGGAAGATTTCAAGGTATTGCGAATGTATTCTGTGGCTTCAAATCCATTCATTTCGGGCATTTGCAAATCCATTAATATAATATCATAAACTTGGGTTTGCATTCTTTCAATGGCAATTTTTCCGTTTGCAGCAATGTCCCTTTCAAAGCCAAAATCATCCAAAACGGTTTTCATCAATAATTGGTTCAATGCCATGTCTTCAACTACCAACACCTTGATATTTTTAATGCCTTTGTGTAATTCAACCAGTTCTATTTCGGATTCAGCTTTTTCATCGGTTTTTTGAAAAGTTAACCTAAAACTAAAAGTGGAGCCTTCGTCAATAGTACTTTTGACTGCTACAGTTCCGCCTTGTTGTTCCACCAATTGTTTGACGATAGCAAGCCCTAATCCCGTTCCGCCGAATAATCTGGCTGTATTGCTGGAAGCTTGTTGAAAGTTCTCAAAAACTTTTTCCATTTTATTCTCAGTAATACCAATACCCGTATCTGTAACGGCAAATTCAATCGATACAGACTTTTCGTCTTCACTTAAGAGCTTGACACTGACCGTTATGCTTCCTTTTGAAGTAAATTTCACCGCATTACTCACGAGGTTCAAGATGATTTGGTGCAAACGCACAGCGTCACCCACCAAAACTTCCGGAATTTGAGTATCGTATTCTTTAATCAACGCTAAATTCTTTTCTTGAATCTTTGTTTCGAATAAATGCAACATAGCGGATATTGACAAAGCCATTTTAAAAGGCATTTTCTCAAAAGTCATTTTTCCGGCATCTACTTTTGCTAAATCCAGAATATCGTTAATGAGCACAATTAAGGCATCACCACTAATTTTTATAGCAGTTAAATAATCTTTTTGCTTGGCAGTCAATTCGGTTTTTAGCACCACTTTTGTAAAACCAATTATGGCGTTCATTGGGGTACGAATCTCATGACTCATGTTTGACAAAAATTGCTGTTTCGATTTCACCGCATCTTCGGCTATAATCGTGGCACTTTCTGCTTTGCTTTGGGCTAATTCAGCCGCTACTTTTGCTTCTCGCAATTCCTTTTCAATCCTTTTTTGGTCGGTAATATCTCTCGCCACTACTACAGCCCCTAATACATTCCCT
>JANPGW010000166.1:0-10006 GCA_031424115.1 Saprospiraceae bacterium
TTAATCCACATACTCAATCTTCCTCAAAAATTTGAATCCTAAAGAAATTTCAATGGAAAGATTGCGGATACTTTGTTCCGGAACGGTGACGTTTTGTCGCTGAATAGGATCCCAGCCCACAAAAGGCGGGCGAAAATATTGCTTAGAAATATCTGGGTGAATACTCAATTCTATAAAACTGCCGACTAAATCGGAAATTGCAAATTCATACCCTCCAGCAACGGATAGCCCATAATTAATCTTTTTGGTAAACTCTTTTTGTGGTTGAGAATAATAAGAAAAAAAAGCATTAGCGGCTTCCAAATTAGTACTGACCGTATATTCCCCTCTCAGACCAATAGAATAAAATGCTTTCTCACTGCCCAATACACCGCGGCGTTTAGCGCCTACAATGAGTGCGATATTATTGAATTTGAATTGCTGGGTGAACGCAGGGACGGTCACCGAACTCCCATCTATTCCTATTCCTGTGGATTTGCGGTACCTGTAAGCACTTCCCCGAACGTGATATCCTGCCTGAGCAAACAGAACGGAAGTATTATTTTCAGGCGCATTCTCAATAAAAGCGGCGCCATGGTATTGAAACAATAAACTGTTGTCATACGTGCCGCCATCACCCCAACGTTGAGAACCAACCGAAAGGCCACCTTTTACGCCCCAAACATAACTTTGGGCGTAGAATACTGAGGGGGTCAAAAAAATCAAAGCAATGATTCGGAAAAATCTCATTTTGTTTATTTTTCAAAAATAGGAAATTATATGATTTAAATATTCTCCAAAAATTCATTCAGCAATCGGATACCGTAAGCAGTAGCAACCCTTGAGTTACCTAATTCATTGGTGGCTAAAGCTACTCCGGCGATATCAAGATGCGCCCAATTGGTATGACCATCGGTGAATAATTCAAGAAACTTGGCGGCTGTAATGGCACCTGCCATGGGTTTATTGGTCAAATTTGAAATATCGGCGACGTCTGATTTCATATCGTCCATGTAAATATCCCAAATGGGGAATCGCCATAACCGCTCGCCTGACGAATCGCCTGCTTTTGAGAGAGCCATGGCGAGGTCGTCATTGTTGGAAAAAAGACCGGCAGCGTTGTAACCCAAAGTACTAACAATTGATCCTGTGAGAGTTGCCAAATCAATCAGAACATCCGGATTAAAATTTTTCTTCATATAAGATAAGCCATCGGCAAGAATTAGCCTTCCCTCAGCGTCAGTATCAATTACTTCAATTGTTTTACCCAAATAAGATTGGATGACATCGCCCGGCTTAGTGCCGTCACCATCTACCATATTTTCCGTAGCAGGCACTATACCAATCAAGTGAATCGGAAGTTTCAACTTTGCCGTTAACTCCATGGTGCCTAACACCGCTGCTGCACCACCCATGTCAGATTTCATCAGGTGCATATTGGTCGATGGTTTAATGCTGATACCACCCGTATCGAATGTCACACCTTTACCCACTAAACCGATGGTTTTTTGGGCGTTTTCAGGCTTATATTCAAGAATTATAAAACGAGGCTCATGGGCACTCCCTTTATTGACTGATAATAAAGCGTGAAGACCATTCTCTTCGCAAGTTTTTTTATCAAATACGGTTACGTTATAACCATACTTTACACTGGACTTGACCGCCCAATCTGCCAGATACTGAGGGGTCTTGTTATTAGGTGAAGCATTCACCAAATTCATGATTTGAATTTGGGTTTCGGCAATGGCAACGGCTTTATTAGCTGCTTTTTGCGCCTTTTCAAAATCGTCATCCACATAAACAATCAACTCGGAATCTTCAGCTGTCAAAGGATGCTGCCCGTTTGGCTCTGATTTGTACAAACCGATTCGATACACACCCAACATAAAACCATTGACAGCAGATTGAATGGTTTGTAAATCTTTTTTATTGGAATGGACAAAACTCAAAGCAATATCGCCGCCAAACTTATTTTTTTGTTGAAAAGAAAGATTACGGAAAGCCGCAATAATATCAGCGGATGAGGGCTTTTCGCCTAAGCCTAAAAGATATACTTTAGTATCTTTTTCGTAAAAGCTGGTCGTTTCTTTCAAATCGCCTTTCAAATCACTTTTCAACCGGTCAGATGAAACACCAAAAGTGACAGCAACCTTTTCGAGGGTTTCAGTCAGTGATTCGTTTTTAAGAATTGGTATGATAACAGTTCCTTTAGGTTTCGTGAACCGCGTTTTAATTGATGCTTTCATACTCTTATAAAGGGAGTAATTATCAGTTTAGAAAATGTGTGAATTGGTTAAGTAACAATACCGAATACTTCTCTCTTTCACCTTTATTTATTGGCATTAATCTCTAACTTAATTTTTTAAGGTTTTCTTATTCACTTCGGTTTGTTTGTAATAAAATAACCAATTTAAATTAAAACACAAATATAAAAAAAATAAACTGATGATGATTAAATTTTATCCCTATTACAACCTACGAATGCATCAATTATAAAAAAGCCACTCCACGGCTTTAGGAAACTCCTCGCCCCACCGTGTTTCGGTATGTTGACCGTTGGGGTCAATAGCCAATTTAAAATGTATTTTATCGCTCTTAAAACCTTGATTCTCAATGCTTTCTCTCAGTTTTTTTACATTGGGTAGCATACTTCCCCCTTCTTTGCCACCGACGTAAACATAAATTTTTGTTGCAAAAGGTTGAATAAAAGGTATTGTATCGAAAGGAATATGGCGGGTAACCCAAAGTGAAGGTGAAAAAATCATGAGTTTTCCAAACGTTTCCGGATACATCAATCCCGCATAACCGGTTATCAAACCACCCATTGAGCTACCACCTACGCCGGTATGTAAGCGACCGGGAAGGGTTCTGAAGTTTTGGTCAATGTAGGGTTTAAGTGTTTCGGATATAAATCTGACATATTTTTTCCCTTCCGCGATACCCAGTTCTTTGTGTTTAACGGGTAAAAACTCATTCACCCGTTCTGAACCCGCATGGTCAACGGCAACAATAATGATGTCTCCCAGCCCTTTTTCGGAGAGTACGGCTAATTTGTGGTCAATTGCCCAGTTTCCGTAAGGGGAATTGGGGTTAAAAAGGTTTTGAGCATCGTGCAGATACAAAACAGAGTAGCGTTTTTCCAAATTTTTTTCGTAATCGGCAGGAAGAAGTACGGATACCTTCCTTTTTTTACTTAATTGAGGTATCTCAAAAGTTTCGCTCACCACTTGAATCCGCGGCAAAAATGTCGGATTAAAAGTCAATCCGTAATTCGACCAACGTGGCACATAGTCATTGACCAATCCTTTATGATTGTCGATTACGCGGTTGTGGGTGGGATTGCCAAAATCATCTAATTCTTTATTTTCCCAACCTCCTCTCACATATTTATACTCCAATCGTGTCGAGATTTTTAAGTCGCTTGGAAATGTAAAAATAAACCGACCATAAGTTAATCGGCGCATACGAAACCGTTGATCGTCAACAGTCCAGTTATTAAAATTTCCCACTATATAAACAGGGCGGTTATCGTCTATGGGTGTTGTCAATTCTACAGTAAGAGTGTTTACTTTTAAAACGGCAGGAATAGAGTCCGCCAAATTTTTTATTTTTGAGACATGTTGGGCATCAGGCATTGGCTTATTCAGTTAGTCAGTTTGTTTCGTTAAATACACAAAATTGAATATATAATGAATTTAAAAAAAATCCATAAGTCAAAGATAATATTTATAAATGCTAAAAACCAACGCAATGTTTAAAAATTATAATCAAAAGTTTATGGGTTATGATAAATAGGTAAGCTAAAGCAAAAAACAGTCACGTTGTTTTGGCTCGTCACTGAAATAGTTGAGTCGTGCAATTCAAATATTTTTTTCACTATTGCCAAGCCCAAGCCTGTACTGCCTTCGTGGCTCATGGTTTTGAAATAGCGGTCAAAAATAAATGGCAAAACTAAGGGGTCAATTGTCTCGCCGGTATTGGATATTTTTAATTCCAATTTATGGTTTTCAACATCCTTATTACCTAACAATAATTCAATTTGTCCCCCCTCAGTAAGATTATAGCGAATGGCATTATCCAATAAATTTTGCAATACTCGATCTATGAGTTTAATGTCTGCGACTACCCAAGGGGTATTTTCAGATAAATTGCTCGTGAGTTGTATCTTTTTTTCACGACACACTACCTCATATTTTGCTATCACATCTTGTAAAAGTTCGGCAATTGGGAAGGGCTCAATATTTAAGGCAATTTGATTCGATTCCAATTTTGAAAGTTCAAAAAGGTCGTCAATAAGCTTTTTCAAACGGGCTGATTCTTTCATGGCGATTGTCAAATATTGTTCTCTTTCTGACAGAGTAATGTTGTGCCGCCTCATGAATAGCGTTTCGATATACCCCGAAAGGCTCGTCAAAGGTGTTCTTAAATCGTGAGAAATATTAGCAATCATTTCCTTCCGAAGGGTATCAATAGAAGACAGTTTTTTAAGACTTTCTTCAAGTTGATGGCTCATTTTAAGATTTGTTTCATACGCATCTTCCAAACGTTTTTTCAATCGCGCCTCTCTGAAAATAACCCATCTTAACCAATAAATAAGCAAAATAATGACCGGTGATATGATAACAAGGGAAATTAAGAGATTTTTGAACGCCGTAGCCGTAGCTTTTTGGATAAAATATTCAAAATTTTCATCTGCCATAACGACTCCAACAGGCTTCCCTCTTGCATCTCGGATGGGTGCAAAAGCCGATAACCACATCCCAAAACGATCTGTATACATCGGAATCACCCCCCCCTCAGTATATTTTTGTTTGAGCGTCGAATTAAATGAATCATAAATATGTCGAAAATAAGGGACGTCTGATGAGGTCGCTATAAATTCAAAATGAGATTGAAGAGAATCATAAACCATTGTATAAAGCGGCGATTTGAGCATATTGGCTTCATAGTTCATGCGCAAAGCATGATGAATATTGTAATAATCGGTATCTTGAGCGTTAAACAATATTTCGTCTTGTTTGAGGTAATGCTGGGTTAAGTTTTGATGTTTTGAGCCATCAATTTGCAACGCCAACGAGTTGACAATGCCTTCAAGCCGGAGCAAAGCACTTTGCTCTGAAAGGTCGCATTGCCTATAATACGTCCACACCGTAAAATAAACACTCACTAAAATATAGCCTGCCAAAACAATCCACAAAATGCGATTATTCGAATTTTTATAAAATTTTGCCCATTGCATTTTTCACTGATATTACGTGTTGACAAATTAAAGTTGTACCCATTTTAGAATGTCTAATATCTGTTTTACCGTATTTTTTATTACTTATCCACATTGAATTGACTTTTCCACACTGTTATGTTGACAAATGTATAAATCATTCATTTACAAGACTTTACAATCGTTTATTTTTTGTACATGTTTTCAACGCATTTGCACTCTTCCTATATTTGTTTTTTACAAATATTGCCTAATTATAAAACATTTATAAATAAAATACTTTAAAATTTATTTTATAATAAATTGATTGTCATTATTTTATATTTTTTATTAAAAAAATCTTTTATTATATTTTTTAATTGAATAAAGATTTATTATGGCAAAAAATATAAAACTGTGACGCTTAAAAAAGTAATATTTCTTGCTAAATTGATAAAATATTTGTAAGCATTTATAGCAAAAAAAATGTTGACAACCCTGTGGAAAACTCTTTAAAATTTGAGTTTATCCACAATGGCTTCTGCTTCTGCCAGTGTTTCAGGCTTGCCGATGTCGCACCATATATCATCATCGTGCTGATAGCCGATTATGGTATATTCATTGCAAATGCGCAAATACCATTCGATGATGGTAAAAAACGTTTCATCCGGCGTCGTTTTGAAAATTTCTGGATTAACAACGTGAAAACAACTAAAAGAATACATCTTTAACTCTGGCGCAAAACGTCCCATTTTCATAGTTTTCGTCTTGGTATTCATCCAACCGCACATCACACCGGCAAAGGTGTCTGAACAGCCTTCGGGACGTTCTGCACTGTGCAACATATATCGGCTTGTATCTCTTTGCTGAACGGCATATGTCGCCATTGCCCCACTGGCACAATGGATTTGATACATTTTCCGCAAGTCAATATTGCTCAAAATATCGGCATTACAAACAATAAAAGGCTGATCATCATCGAAAAACCAAGCCGCTTTTTTTAAACCGCCGCCGGTTTCGAGGGGCTGCTCAATTTCGTGGGACGTGACGATGCGAATGCCGAAATTATTATTGCTTTGAAGAAATTCTTGAATTTTTTCCGCAAAATGGTGTACATTGATAATAATTTCGGTCACGCCAAAGTGGATGAGTCGTTTTATCGTAATTTCTAAAAGTGGCGTACCTTTGACCTCGACAAGGGCTTTAGGTCGGTCGTTTGTGAGTGGGCGCAATCGCGTTCCAAGTCCGGCAGCAAAAATAATGGCTTTCATAAATACTTTCTTTATCTTGTTTTTTAGATGGTTATAATCCTCATTAACACCTTAAATGCTCGGCTAAGGCGAAAGTGGCAAGTTTTTAGAAATTAATGAAATGACTTTAACAAATAATTAAATCAAATAAACGTTCTTTTTAAAGATTTTTTGCATCTTATTATTGTTAATAGATTGATTCGCCGCCCCAAAACCATATTTTCTTTAAAAAACTTGACATCAAGATGATTTTGAACCGCTTTATTATCATTTTATCCCTCCATTTTTTCACACTCTTGGTCGTGAATGCCCAAGATGTTGAGGCAGGTTATATGATAAAAAGACCTGATGGAACGATTTTGATGGCTGCTTACATTACACCCAGTGGAGACACCGTCTTGTATTGTCAATTGAGAGAGTTTGAAGTGAGTGCTCCTCGAACGTTTGCTAACGCGGATGATTATAAGCGCTATGAACGCTATCAGCGATATGCTCCCACGGTTATTCCTTATGCAGTTGAAGCTGTCCGTACATATCGGGAATTAGAAGCGGCTACTCGCGACGGCAATAATCGAGATAGAAAAAGATACATCAACGATTTGCAAAATAAAATGGACGATAAATTCAAATCTCAATTGAAAAACCTGACCAGAACGCAGGGTCTCATGTTGATAAAGATGATTGAAAAAGAACTGCACATGCCTTTTTATGATTTGGTAAAAGATGTCAAAGGCGGATTTTCTGCTTTTTATTGGAACGAATTCGGCAAAGTGTATGGTTATCAACTCAAGAATGGTTACGAGCGCGGTGAAGATTACATCATGGATTCCGTTTTAGATAAATATGATTTGTCTTATTTTTTATACGCTAAATAATAATTTTACAAAGCATTTTACGAAAAAAAGCACCTTATACTGAGGGGGTGCTTTTTTTATGTCCGATATGTTGAACCAACGTCGTATTTTTGAGTTTTAATAGCAACACAATAAATGAACTTAGAAAATCCGACTTTAATGCTTTTAGAAAACGATGAAATGATGGGGCAAATAACCTGGAAATGCCCTTCCAACATAGCCATTATCAAATATTGGGGAAAACATGGTATTCAATTGCCCCGCAATCCGAGTATCAGTTTTACCTTGGATAATGCTTTTACTGAAACAACAATGCACTATCAAACCAAAAAAAAGGTGGATAATAGCATTGATTTAGCCTTTTTTTTTGAAGGCGTTGAAAATGAGGCGTTCAAAGCTAAACAGTTGAAATTTCTTAATTCTTTGGTTCCGATTTTTCCTTTCTTGACGCAATTAAGTTTGCGGATTGATAGCCATAATTCTTTCCCACATTCAGCAGGTATTGCCTCTTCAGCGTCGAGTATGGCAGCCTTAGCCATGTGTTTGTGCAGTTTAGAAAGCCGATTATTGGGCAATGATTCAGAAAATTCAGAAAAATTTCTTCAAAAAGCCTCCACCATTGCGCGTTTGGGTTCGGGGAGTGCTTGCCGTTCCATTTATCCGACGATGGCAGTTTGGGGCGAGTGTGATGGCGTGAAAGGTTCCTTTGATGAATATGCCGTGCCTTTTGAGCACGAAATCCACGATATTTTTAAATCTTACCACGACGATATTTTGATTGCCAGCCGAGGTGAAAAATCCGTTTCGAGTCGGATGGGACACGGTTTGATGGACAATAACCCTTTTGCTGAGCCCCGCTACGCGCAAGCGCGCTCACGCATGGCGACATTAATTGCGGCATTGAAAGCGGGAGATGTGGACACGTTTGGGCAAATATGCGAAGACGAAGCGATGACTTTACACGCTTTAATGATGACTAATTCGCCTTGGTTCACGCTCTTAAAACCCAATACGCTCAAAATGATTGAGATACTGAGGGGGTATCGCGAGGAGACCAAAGTGCCCGTTTTTTTCAGTTTAGATGCGGGCCCCAACTTGCATGTTCTTTATCCACACAGTTTTGAGAAAGAGGTGAAAACGTTGATAAATGAAGAGTTGAAACAATATTGTGAGAATCATCAAGTGATTTTTGACATGGTGGGTAAGGGACCACAGACAAAGTGATATTTACAAGGCGCTCTGCACCTTGTAAGTGTTATAGCCACGAATTTTCGAATTTTTCTAATCTACCTGTTGACTCAAACTTCCGGCTTAGGGATAAGTCAAAACATATTTCAAAATCTATTGTTTGAAAATATTAAATTTGTATAATGGCTAAAAGTAAAAAGAAAAAAGAAGAACCGGCAAAGGAGGTTTTTATCAATCCGATTGATAAAAAAAAGGTAGCTGAAAATCCGGGTTTGTTGCCGTATGCCCATACCGCAGGTAGTGCCGTGATACGACCGACGGACAAAGGCAGAATCAAAGGTAATGCTATGATGGCGATGTATGAGCAGACTGACCGCCAAATGAACCAGCTCAAAGAGCAGATGCAAACGCTGGTGAATCAAGCCAAATCTTTGCAACGGAGAAAAGAAATTTCTGAAAATATCTATAAAGCTGCGCTCAATTTCAGACCGGTTGTCGGGCATATTTACCATTTATACAAAAAAAAAGATGGTGCACACACGATTTCTCTCATCGGACCCGATGAATGGGGCAGCAAAAAACCATATACTTATTTGGCCACCTGCCAACTTTTGTATGACCACACTTGGGAGATTTTACATCAAGCAGAAGAGTTTACTACTTAATACCGCCACATTTTTTGTATGATTCAATTGTCATTGATTATCGCTGTTTATAAAAATATTCCTGCGCTTGACTTGATACTGAGGGGTCTGGCTAAACAGTCTCTCAAGGATTTTGAAGTCATCGTTGCGGAAGATAATGAGGGCTTAGAGATGCGTGATTTTATCGAAAATGCACAAAAACAATATGGCTATCCCATCCAGCACATCTTTCAACCGGATAATGGTTTTCAAAAAGACAAGGCTTTGAACAAATCGGTAGCGGCAGCGTCGGCAGATTATTTAGTATTCATTGACGGTGATTGTATTCCTCATAAGCATTTTTTAAAAGCTCATTTCGAAAATCGGCAAGCGGGATATGCTCTTTTTGGAAGACGGGTGATGCTATCCGAAGCATTGACGAAAGATCTTTTTCTGCATAAGAATTTAAAATCTTTAAATATTCTGAATTTAATTATAAAAAGGTGTAAAAGATTGGACTCAGCCTTATATATGCCATTTTTGCCCGCTACCATTCAGGAGTCATCGGGCATTTGGGGGTGCAATTGGAGTATTCATAAAAAGAATTTAATAGCGGTTAATGGCTTTGATGAAGATTTTGTCCTGCCCGGTTACGGAGAAGATACGGACATCGAATGGCGGCTTTTCAAAATGGGGATAAAATTGAAGAAAATTAAAAATAAAGCCATTCAATACCATTTACACCATAAAGAAAACTACGCCGACACCCTCGAAAACGAAAAATTAATGTTGAAAAAACAAGCCGAAGGGAATTTTTTTTGTGAAAACGGCTTATCGAAGTATCTTTGATACTATGTCTAACTTCAATCAATCTTTTTCTGAAACGTTGCTCTCGCTGAATGCCGAGCAAGCCAA
>JANPGW010000167.1:0-3996 GCA_031424115.1 Saprospiraceae bacterium
CTGTAGTCTGGTTTGTCCAAAATTGAGAACATTATTCTTAAGATTTCTGATTTTATCGCTTATATCGAAGCCATTATTTACGACTTTGTTATTCTTAATCAGGCTTTTATACTTTAATGAAAATTGTTAGACAGTAGTTTATAAAAAAACAGAATTAAATTCAAAACATACTCTAATTTTTGTCAACTATTTGCTAATATCGCAACCTTGTCAGTATCAATCATTTGCATACATTTAAAATGCCCTTTCGGACATTTTTCATAACCAATTTTGGAACAAGGGCGACAACTCAAACCTTTCACTTCTATTACTTCGTTCAAGGTTTTATCACTTTTAGGTGTTTCGGGCAAATAAGGATACATGCCAAATTGGGGAATCGTATTGCCCCAAATAGATATAATATTTTTACGAAAAGCAGCGGCAATGTGCATTAGACCGGTATCGTGCGTAATCACTCTATGCGCTTGTCTGACAACCGAAGCGGATTGATTCAAATTTAATTTTCCGCATAAATTCAAGGCGTAACCCGTTGATTTTGAAGTAATTAATTCGCCGTTATCAAAATCATCTTTTCCTCCTAATACAATAACTGGTAGTTGAATCTTATTACAAATGTCTATTATTTTTTCAACGGGCAATCTTTTTGTGGCGTGTGCTGCACCAATGACGAATGCAATATATTGAGCATTGGGTATTGAAAAGTTATATTGTGAACCAATTCTACCTATGTCCACTTCATCTTTTTCGGGAATAAAATAATCCAAACCTGCGCCATCGTTGATGATATTCAAAGGAGCGACAGTTTCTAAGTTTCTATCAACAATATGCTTATTAGGTAAGCAATTTATTTTCAGATTAACCATTAACCATTTTTCGATATTGAGTTTGTTGAAACTGTACGTTTTAACGCCCAATGCTTGTCTCACTCGAACACTGCGGAGATTTTTGTGTAAATCAATAACATAGTCGTACTGCTCTGCTTTTAAAACATTGAGAATTTCAGCAATGTCTTTTTCAAAACTAAACACCTTATCAATGTATGGATTGGAACGGACAATATTGTCAAATTTTTTTTTGGTCAAATAATGGATTTCTGCTTGAATTTGTTTTTTCAAACAGCGCACAACGGGCGAGGTGAGGACAATATCGCCAATGGAAGAGAATCTAATCACAAGAATTTTCATCCGACAAAGTTAAAATACCCCCCTCAGTATTAAGGGGAAATCTTGAATTAAATTATGAATTAATATTTTAGACTTATCTAAAAACATTTTTTTTTGATTTAAATTTTTATAATTTTGTAATAAATATATAAACATGCTCTTGAAACAATAAATCGCTAATGGCGCATAAAAAAACTATTTTAAGGCTATATTTTTGTTGAATATCGAAAACTATCCTTTCAAAGCGCAAAGTGGCGAAGATGTTGATAATACTTATTTACCTTACACCTCCATGTTTATCCGACGCTTAGTTTATTCAATTTCATATTCAATGCCTCGCAGACTATTAATAACAACCAGCAATCTATGATTTCACAAACAGAAGAAAATTACCTCAAAGCCATTTATAAAATTACCGAACGGGAAGGAAAATCCGCTTCGACCAATGCCATTTCTACCGCTATGAGTACAGCAGCTGCATCTGTGACGGATATGATTAAACGTTTAGCGACCAAAGATTTAGTGAATTATGAAAAATCGAAAGGCGTAACCCTCACTACTGAGGGGGGGCGATTGGCAACCCTTTTAATCCGGAAACACCGCATTTGGGAAGTTTTTTTGTGCGAAAAACTCGGCTATGCTTGGGATGAATGCCATGAATTGGCAGAAGAACTGGAACACATTCAGGATGATGAATTAATCAATAGAATGGAACGCTATCTCGGTAATCCCAAATTTGACCCACATGGTGACCCCATTCCCGATTCTGCCGGTAATTTTGCTGTGCGTTCGCAAATGCCTTTGAGTGAAATGCGCGCCGGAGAATGTGGCGTGGTCGTTGGCGTACAGGAACATTCGACCGCTTTTTTGCAATATTTAGATAGACAAATGTTGAATTTGGGCGCGCGCATCGAAGTTATAGAAGTATTCGAGTTCGACGATTCCATTAAATTAAAATTAAATGGTGAGAGCGATTTGATTGTCAGTAGCCGCGTGAGCCAGAATTTGTTTATTAAGAAAATATAACTTTTACGGCTTCATAAACGACCAAGCCGAATTATACGACCCCTCAATATCCACGTAATCCAAGAAGGTTTTATAAAATTTGTTCTCGCCGATAGTACCACTGTCGCCTATGACGATGAGTTTCATGCGGGCGCGGGTCATGGCGACGTTCATACGGCGGTAGTCACTGAGGAAACCAATGTCTTTTTTCTCATTGGAGCGCACGAGAGAGATGTAAATGACATCGCGTTCTTGCCCTTGAAAACCGTCAATGGTGGAAACAGTAATATCCAATTCATTTAAAAGTGGGTCTTCTTCTATCTCTTTTTCCATGGTCACCACTTGTTCACGATAAGGTGAAATGATGCCGATGGAGGGTTTTTCGTAGGGAAAAATCTCTAAATATTGATATAAATGTTCTCTTAAAATGTAAAATTCTTCGGGATTGAAACTACTCATTTTTTCAGTGTGTTTTTTTTCCTCAAAGCCACAACCAGATGTATCAATAAAAACAACCGCTTTTTCATCGTTAAATTTGGGCAAAATGCGCTCCGATACTGAGGGGTGTGCCGAAAGCTGTTTATCGTAAAACCAAATATTAGAAAACTGCATAATCGTTTGATTCATACGATATTGTACATTCAATAAGTTGATATTTGAAAGCCGTTTTATCGCTTTTTCAATCAAAGTAGTGGACAACCCTCCTCGCTGTGCGTCCATACTTTTCACCGTAGGTGGCAACTGAAACGGGTCACCCGCCAATATCACACGAGAGGCTTTCAGAATCGGAATCCATGTAGCAGGCTCAAGGGCTTGTGCGGCTTCGTCAATCACGACGGTGCGGAATTTGCGTCCGTCGAGAATTGAGTGCGCTGCGCCGACAAGCGTGCACGTAATAACTTGTGCTGAATCCAAAATTTCTTCAATCAAGCGCTTCTCCAAATCATTTGCCCAAGAGGACATTTCGCGGGCTTCTTGTTTGAGTTCCTCCCGTTTGCTTCGTGCATCAAAATCGAATCGACGTTTAAATGCACGGGCTTGACGGCGGAGTTCAGCGGCTTTTATCTTTATTTTTTTGATATTTTTAGCTTCGGGATGATTCGATAGTTGTGAATCAAGCGTGTGCCGAACAATATTTTCATCAACTCTCGAAATATTTCCTACCCGAACTACTAGTAAACCCTCATTGGCGAGTCGCTCAGTCAATAAATCGGCAGCAGTATTGGATGGGGCGGCGACGAGAATGGTATTTTCAGTTTGGGTCAGCTTTTTAACGGCTGCAACAATGGTCGTGGTTTTGCCAGTGCCGGGAGGGCCGTGAATGATGGCAATGTCCTGCGTTTGAGCAATATTTTGAACCGCTTTGTTTTGAGAAACGTTTAGTTTTTCAATATTCCATAATTCTCCCGATGTATTAGGTAGGGTGTGTTGCGGTTTTTTATTTAAAAAAATATCTCTCAGCTCCGCCAATCTATCGCCTTTAGCATTGATCACTTTTTCGAGTGCCCGCTCCATTTCAAGGTATGTTCTATCATCAAAAAGTAAATCCACGCCTATAGAGCCACCGCTCAACCAATCGGGTAAGTCTCTGGAATTCAAAATAATACGCATAGAGTTTTTTAAAATAAAATGGATAGTGCCGCTTAATTCGGGCTTATAAACGTCAGTTTGTTTCGTGAAAAGATTGACCACATTGCCACTTCTGAATTGGTGTGGGTCATCGGGATTTCCGCCGTGCTCAACGGTAACAAAAGCCCGCTCGCCATACGTATAACCCGAAGCCTTGATACTGAGGGGGTACCACGTAAAGCCCTCCGACCGCCGTTGC
>JANPGW010000168.1:0-60400 GCA_031424115.1 Saprospiraceae bacterium
CACTCCCTTGCTCTGATAAGATCGACAACCTTTGACTCTCCGTAAATTGTTTCTTTTTCATTTGACCAAATTTTAAATAAAGTTACAAAATATTGGGTTACTCTAACTAAATTTGGTTGCTTACTCGGGGGAGAGGACAGACTAAGTCCTCTATGTGCGTGATAGATTTTATGGTGTCTGATGGCAAGTTGAGCCAAATAGCTGCTTTTTGATACAACTCTATTGGCGAACGTTTCAAGTGACGCCATTCTTTGAGCGCAACAGCACCTTCGGATTTAGAAAGTTTACCCCCCTCAGTATCAATCATTAAAGGATGGTGGAAAAAGACGGCCTCTGCAAAGTGAGGATATCCGATATACTGCGCTAAAAATATTTGAGCTGCCGTCGAATGTAAAAGGTCTGTCCCTCGCACAATGAAATTGATGTCAAAATATTGGTCATCCACTAATGAGGCTATTTGATAAGACGGCAATCCATTTTTTTGACGCATCACAAAATCGCCCATAACTTCATCTAATAATATAGAAACTGTCCCTTTTTGCCAATCTTTGAAAGTCACAAGTGTCGGATGCTCCACTTTTATGCGCCATGCTGTTTCGTCTTTATACTCGGCGCGGGCGCCTAATTGATGCCCTCGACAGGTGTTAGGATACAGATTATTGTCTGAATGGAGGCGAATATCTTTGCGTGAGCAACGACATTCATATAATAAACCCGAATATAACAATTTGTCAATTGCTTTAGCATACAAATAAAAGCGTTTGTGTTGAGAGAAATTTTGAAAAAAATCGTCGGGAGATGTGGGACCTCTGTCATAATCTAAACCCAACCAATCCAGCGTTAGGAAGATATCCTCCACATATTCTTGGCGCATTCGTTGAGCGTCAAGGTCATCAATGCGCAAAAGTATGTTGCCATTAAATGCACGGGCTATTGCCCAAGTGATAATAAACGAAATGCCATTGCCCGCGTGCAAAAAACCACTGGGCGTTGGTGCTATTCGGGTATGCAGCAGAGAAATATCCTGAGACATCATTTAATGGAACATTGAAGGTTATACACTCACCCCAATAATTAAACAGTTGAACCACGAAATTAAATTCTTAAACGCAATTTACCAAAATAAAAAAGGCTACCCCAAAATTCCATCGATGGCGTTATATATTTTTTTGTAAAAAAATTTATAACAGATCTTAAATTTTGAAATAGCCTTTTTTGTAAAACCTGATCAGATTGTCTTCACATTCATGTTTAGCAATAATGCTCATGAGCCGTGACCCGGCTATAATTGAGAATTTTGTTCAACACTGAATCCGATGGATTAAAAAGTGCTTTCGGGAGCGCTTGTTTAGCCTCTTTAAGCATTTGAAATTCGTCAGAAAGAGAAGCATCTAATTCCAAATCACTTTGAAGAATTAATTCGTCCATTAGGTTAGACTCATTGTAAAGCAGTTGGATCAGGTTGTTTTGTTTTGTAGAGAGTTCCTCCATGCGCAATATAAGTTTTAATGAAAAAAAATATGTTCTGTAAATAATACGTCATAAAAACCTTTTTCCCTTATCTTTTATTGTACATTCCGCGAATTTTTAACAAAAAAATTAAAATTATTAGTTAAAAAGAAACCAACAATGTTTCTACATAACGCGATACCACGTTTGTGTTCTGAAAAAAGGCCCAATCCAACCTCTGAGGCGCAATTCGTTGGGTTTGCCATTCTCAAACCACATCGTGCATGTGTACTCTTTTCCGTTCTCAGGATCCAAAATTTTACCGCCTTTCCATGTATTGCCATTAAGAGCCATATCGCGGAGAATCATCATATCCATGATTTTCTGGTCTTTGCGCCAATCCGTACATTTTGAACAAACGCGATTGGGATCAGTATTAGTTCTCAAAAATTTGATGACTTTACCATACACCTTCCCGTTCTGTTCATAAATTTGAATCTGTGATTTTGCTTCGTTGGTAACGTCATCAATATTTTTCCATGTACCTACAATCGTTTGAGAGCGGACTGTCAAAGTCAAACAAATCAAGCATGCTAAAAAAAACGTTTTTTTCATCATTTTAAAAAGAGTTATTAATGTTAAAAATCACTATAAAATTGTGGATTAGAGTTTTAGGGATTTGCGTAACGCCGGGTCGTGATGGATTTCATTACCGAAGGGGAAATCTTTGACGGCAAACTGTTGCCACCCCGCGCGTTCGTAAAAACGAATAGCACCATAGTTTTCGCTCCAAACCAATAACCAAATCCATAAGAAGCCCTGTTCGCGTCCATAATTTTCACTAAAATCCAATAAGGCTTTACCGTAGCCATTATACCAATATTTTTCGAGCAGGTAAATACGCTGCAATTCAAGGGCTTTTTCAGTTGGAAAAAACTCATCCGACCTATCCCACCGGAGTTTGATATACCCTGCCGTATCGCCTTCGTCCGTTTTCAGGAAATAAACGGCGGCTTTTTCGTTCACCAAGTCCCCCCTCAGTACCTCGGGTAAAAAAGCTGAAGCCACGTAGAGTTTAAAACTTTCTGGCTCACTGACTTTTTCAAAAGCATCAATAAATGACTGTCGAGCCACCCGCTCATATTCGCCCAAATGCGTTTCGTTACAACGAATAATGGTCATAAAAAATTTTTTAATGAAAAAAAATAGGTAATTCTCAACAAACTTGTGTCGAAAAACTGCCTGATTAGAGACAAACCTTGCATCGTCGTAGTTGTCAGTCGCTTTTAAAGCGCCTGACAACTGATTTTTTAGAATTCATAATTTCTGACGAATCTCTATTGTACCAGTTCTTCACCTCAACTTTTCAGCGTACAAAATTAGTAAAATCACCCAATCTATATTCAAATGTTCTCACTGATTTTTTCCTATCTTTACACCTTGTTTTTGAGCTGATTGAAATCCATTTTTCTGAAATTAGAACAAGCTAAGAAAATTTTTTATGCAAAGTAACAATCCTAAAATACAAATATCATCTGAAATAAACCCTTTAAAAAGGGTCATCGTTCACCGTCCGGATGACGGTATTTCGAGAATTTCGCCCCGACGTGCAGAAGAATTATTATTTGATGATATTGTGCATTTGCCTAATATGCAAGACGAACATGATATTTTTACGGATATATTGAAGGCTTTTTTGGGCAAAGAAAATGTTTTGGAGACGCGGCAATTGCTTATTGAAGCTCTTGACTCTGATAAAGAAACCAAAAATGATATGATTGAAAAAATCATTGACTACGAAGAATTGCCCACCAGTTTCTCCAAAATACTCGCCGAACTCAGCAATGAAGAACTTGCCGATACCCTCATCACCGGGTATTTAGAAAGAGAAAATTATATTGTATTTGACCCGATTCCCAATTTTATTTTTACGCGCGACATCGCTGTCACTGTCAACGACCATATTTTAATTTTGAAAGCCGCTAAAATGGCGCGTTTCCGCGAAAATTTTCTCGCCCGTTTCATTTTTTTAGCGCACCCCATTTTCAGAAATTCTCGCGAACAAGGTAAAATCATTAACCTCAACCGCGTTGACCAGTTTCCACCCTCCAAAAAAGGCGAAATAGTAAGTATAGAAGGTGGTGATTGTATGATGTTGACCAAAGACTATCTACTTATAGGCTGTTCTGAACGCACAAATGCTTATACCATCAAATTATTGAGTGAAGTGCTTTTTGATAATGGTATTGTGAAAAACGTAGTACAAGTCAATATTCCGCAAGACCGGGCTTTTATGCACATTGATACTATTTTTACTCATATCCACAACAATCATATAACAGCCTTCAAACCCATTGTGATTGATGGCTTGAGCAGCAATGTGGAAGTGCACAGAGCCAATGGCACAACAACTTTTTACCCCTCTGTAAAAGATTTTATCCGAGCTGAAATCAATCCTAAAATGAAGTTTATCCTCGTGGGCGACGGTGAATCACCCTATCAAGAACGAGAACAATGGACTGATGGCTGCAATCTTGTCGCTCTTAAGCCTGGTGTTGCCCTCACGTATGATAGAAATCCCAAGACCGAAGAGGCATTTATTGATTATGGCTATAAAATTTATCCGGCTAAAAAACTATTAGAAGATCTAAAATCCGGAGCGGTCAAAATTGAAGACATTGAAAATACGATCATCACTATACCTTCCAATGAGCTTTCACGAGCCCGCGGCGGTTCTCATTGCATGACGTGCCCGATTGAGAGGGAGGAATGATTAGAGTTGGGGATTGGGGATTGAGAGTTTGAACGGTATAATTCATCCTCAATCCTCAATCCTCAATTAACCGTCATGCTTTCTATGGCATCACCGACTTCGAGTTTGTTGACGACATCCATGCCTTCTACCACTTTAGCGAAGACCGTGTAATTAGGATCAAGATGAGGCGTGGGAGAATGCGTGATAAACCACTGGCTACACTCCGTATGATTGCCGGCTGAAGCCATTCCGACATACCCCTCAGTATTGTAGTGTACAGGTGTCAATTCCGACGAGATGGTGTAATCCAAAGAGCCATATCCGTCGCCCCGCGGGCAACCCGTTTGCACAACAAAATTGGGCACTACTCGGTGAAAAATTTTACCGTTGAAAAAACCACTCCGCGCCAAACTCACAAAATTTGCCACCGAAATTGGGGCATTCCTCACCATCAATTTCATTCTGATATCACCTTTTGCCGTTTTGACCGTAACGTTGGTTAAATCCGTGATAGAATTGACGATATTCCAATCAATGGTTCGCTGATTGTTGGACTTTTTCAATGCAATAGCTGTCGAATCTTTAATGAAATTAATAGTCTGACGGATGCTTTCGTACGTCTCAATTTCTTGTGGCATTTTCAGACCTTGCATGACCTGATACAGTGTGGAAACGCTATCCAACATCATCAGTCGGTTGTATTGTGCCGCCGGATTCCGGATAGCATCAGCAGCCACGGCAGCCATTCCCGCATCTCCTGTTCTGACCAATTGGAACAAAATCGTCTTGAGTTCTTTCTTTATGGCTACCGAGTAATTTTTAAACGTCGTAAAAAAAGAAGGCGAGGCAGCAATCTTAGCGATACATTCGGCGGCAGTAGTGCGCACCACCGCCGGATTAGACGCATTCAATGCTTCTACCGCAATGATTTTATAGTTCCAACCGTACTCTGCGAGACCCCTCAGAATCTGCGCTTTTTCGTACGAATTTTGGGTGTTTTTATAGATATTTTGTATAGCAAGATTCAATGAATCTCTTGTCTTGGGGTATAATTGTAACCATTTTAACGCAGTACCCAGCATAATACGGCGGGTAGCAGGAGTCAAATCATTGCTGTTTATCATCACTTTGTAATAAGGTGCATCAGCTGAACTGCCATGATTATTTAAAAATTGTGCCGCCGTGTTCGCCACATGTTCATTGCGGTCTTTTAATGCCGTCAAGACAAGCGGTTGAATTCTTTTATAATCAAAGTCGCCCAACGCATTGATCAAATTGACTTTGACCCGGTAATCGGTTTCCTGACGGTACAGCGATTCCATCGTCGGCAAAACAAAAATAGGATTATAGGCTTTGCCTAAAGCTTTGGCAAGTGCCATGCGGATATCATTATTTTTTTCAATAAGTGCTGCTTTACCTATCGGATTAGTGATACTGGAATCGAGCCTTGGCTTAATACGCGCTAAATAATTGGCTGCTATCATGCGAACATTGTGTGGATAAAGCGTATTTTCAACAAAGGACACCATTTTTTTTATGCTTTCACTCGACACAGTGTCTCTTAAACCAAAGCGAAAAATACCATAGGCTTGTCCTTCCAACAGAGCAGTATCACTCATTTTGAAAGTTTTGATGCGGCAGAGATTGTTCAATCCATTCATCGTGCCACATTTACCCACCGCTTCCAAGATGGTAGCGTTAAATTTGGCAAAAGCGCCGATAGTATCTCTATTTTCGTAAGCATGCATTAACAATGCCTCCCCTCTTGCTTCTCCGATTTGACCCAGCGCATGAGCCGCGGCCACGCGGACATCTACAAATGCATCTTTTAACAAAACAGCCAATGAATCCACCGCTTTTTTATCTTTCAAAGCGGCAAAAGCTGTCGCGGTTACGTAACGGTAGGTCGGGTTTTCAACATTCAGAAACAAAAGAAGGCTATCCGAAGATTGCTTTTCTTGTAAATTATAAATTGTCTGAATGGTTTTATCCGTAAAATCAATTGCAATACCATCATAATTTTCTTTACCGTATTCGGGTGGAACACAGCTTTTCGAAATAAAAACGACAGCGCCCAAAAGTACTATCCGATACAAATAAATCAAGTATGTTTTCATCTTAAAATATTGAAAATCAATTATTTATGAACTATTTTTAAAAAAATCATTCCTCTATCCAAACACATTTATCTTCTATGGCGCCCCGTTTACCAACCAACAAAGGCGCATCCGTATTACCCATATAAAAAAAGCCAAGACATTTTTCTCCTTCATTCAGGTTTAAAAAATCGCCTATTCGATCAATCACACCCGGCGAACTCCAATATGAACCGATACCATAAGCCGTGCAGGTCAACCACATGTTTTGAACCGCCGCTGACACCGCCGCTATCTCTTCCCACTCCGGCAGTAACGCTTCGTGCCGTTGCATACAAATCGCAATCACACAATTGGAACGCAAAGGGTTTTCAGCCATTTTTTTCAATTTGACTTCACTTCTCAACTCAACAGGGGTGTTTTGGAGATAATCTTCCACTAAAAACGCCGCCAATCGCTGCAATGGCGCACCGCCGGGCGTATCGGAGTTAGCTCGTAATATTTTGAATCGCCACGGCTCAGTGAGCTTGTGCGTCGGGGCATAATTGGCATTTTCGAGAATTTGCTCAATAATGTATTTTGGAATTTCTTTGTCATTATAGCTCGGTGGAAACACTGACCGACGCTTCTTTATGAGGTCATTGATGTCTGTAAAATTCATAACCAATTGATAATCATGTTATTATGATAAAAATTATATTTTACTCTATTTTTCGTAGCAATTTTATAAAATAAATATGAGTTTTAGGCGAAAAATATCTTTTTAAACTTTCAGAAAATTTTGAAAATTCAGAAAATTGCTTTATTTTTGTATTGTCATTAACATAGCACTTCACATGGAAACAAAAAAATGGTTTCTCCAGACAGATTACTATTGTCAATTCATCATGCTAATCGGACTTATTATTTGCACTGTCTCGGTAGTCGGAATTATATATGCCGCTTTTGGGCTATTCCCTTTTGGGTTATGGCAAGTCGCAAGTGCGTTGGTTTGGGGTATCGGTTATCGCGATAAAAAACGGTTGTACTACTTAGTCGTTGTTACACTCTATTTTATTTCAGCGTATTTACTGGATAAATACAACGTTTTAAATGATATTTTCGGCATTTTTGTTGGCATTGCATTGTTTTTAGGCGTGATGTATTTTATGTGGACACGCAACGATTACATCGAGTCTAAAAACGCTCTCATAAACAATAATGACCATTCCGATCTTTTGGACGCTTAGTTGATGAAGCATTACACTCTCAAAATATAATAAAATGACAACTCTAAAATTGCGCCTCGAATATTACTTTCACAATATTCTCCTTGCGGGTATCCTGACAATAGACCGTTTGAGGAGGTTCTTTCGCCGCCGCCAGCCTCGTTCTTTTTGGGATTTATAGCTTGTTATATATTTTTTTCTCTCAGTCTGTCCGAATTTTTTAATTTTGGGGATTGGTTTTTTTTTGGTGGAACAAGTTCCGCACTATTTAGAATGAAAAAAATATATTTTGCCTCTGATTTTCACCTTGGTATAAACGCCCGTTTGAGCAGTGTCGAACGAGAGCGGCAAATTTGTCGGTGGTTGGATGTGATCAGCCACGACGCCGCCGCTATTTACTTAGTGGGTGACGTATTCGATTATTGGTTTGAGTATAAGTCTGTGATTCCCAAAGGTTTCATCCGTATATTAGGCAAATTGGCGGAGGTAAGAGACAAGGGCATTCCCATTCATTTTTTTACCGGCAACCACGACATGTGGATGTTCCGGTATTTTGAGGATGAAATGGACATTCCCATTCATCGACAACCGATAGTGGTCAATTTGGCAGGTAAAACGTTTTTCATCGGGCACGGGGACGGGTTGGGTCCCAACGACTATGGTTATAAATTTATCAAAAAAATATTCTCAAATAAAGCCTGCCAGTGGCTTTTTGCCAGAATTCACCCTAACTTTGGCTTGTGGCTCATGAATTTCTTTTCGGGCAAAAGCCGCGATGCACAAGACCCCGAATTGGAACAACAATTTTTAGGCGAAGACAAAGAATGGTTGGTGGCATATTCCAATAAAAAAATTGATACCTTAAATGTTGATTTTTTTATTTTTGGACACCGACATTTACCGATTGATTGGATGCTAAAAAACAAAAAAACACGTTATATTAATTTGGGCGAATGGATGTACGCTACTTCCTACGCCGTTTTTGATGGAACAAATATTTCTATACAAACATTTGAAAATGAACATGTTACAATTTACAAAAATCATTAAAATCCCGTTTTTTATTTTATTTTTCTTCGCCTTGACCCCCCCCTCAGTATCCGCTCAAAATTGGAAGTTGTACAAAAAAAACGGTGCGCTTGATTGCCGCTTTTTTGTAACCGATAATTTGCACAACGTCTATATCATCACGGCTAAAAGTGAGATTTTGAAGTATGGCGAAGATGGGTCTTTTGAAGCCCGATATGCCAATCTCAAATTAGGTAAAGTAGGACTCGTTGACGCAATGAATCCGTTCAAATTGTTAGTGTACTACCCCGATTTTCAGAGTGTTCAACTGCTGGATAGTGAACTCAACTCATTAGGCTCGTTTAATTTATTGGATTTAGGCATTTCTCGAGTGGGGGCAGTAGCAATGGCCGACGATGGCAAAATCTGGGTTTATGACAGTGGCGTCAATAAATTGATGACCCTCAACGCCAATACTCGTGCTGAACAAGCTCAAGGTGGCGTGGTTCCTTTCGCCGGTAATAATCCGACGCAGATGATTTTCAGAAATAATGCGTTGTACGCTAACATACCGGATAAGGGTGTTTATGTTTTTGATAGATTCGGGAAATATCTAAAGATGCTTAATATTCAAAATATCAATTATTTTCAAGTCGTTGATAATCAATTGTATTATACTCAAAATGGTGAGATGTTTATTTTCAATTTACAGACGTTAAAAACGACGAGCATGAAAATGCCGGAAGGCATCAAGGGCAATGAGCCTTTGCGCTTAGAAAAAAACTGGTTATTTGTGCAACAAGGCAAAACGATAATTATCCACGAAGACAAATAAAAGGTATGAAAATTTTAAGTTACAACACGAACGGCATCCGGTCAGCTATTAAAAAAGGCCTTTTAGAGTTTATTGAACAAGGCGGGTTTGATATCGTGTGCATACAGGAAACAAAAGCATCATTGGATCAAGTGGATACTGAGGGGTTTGACAAATTGGGTTATTACCATTATTGGCATTCAGCAGAAAAAAAAGGGTACAGTGGCGTGGCTATTTTTTCTAAAATTAAGCCTGATTTGGTGATTGAAGGCGTAGATATGCAACATTACGACCGCGAAGGACGCGTCCTCAGGGCGGATTTTGGCGATTGGACTTTGCTGAATTGCTATTTCCCTTCGGGCACAAGTGGCGAAGAACGACAAGGGGTTAAGATGAGTTTTTTGAAAGATTTTTACGATTGGGTTCAACATTTGAAAAAAGTGCGCCCCAAAATCATATTAGTTGGTGACTACAATATCGCCCATTCTGAATTGGACATTCACAATCCTAAAGGGAATATCAAGACCAGTGGTTTTTTACCCGAAGAAAGGGCGTGGATGACGCAGTGGTACAGTAGCGGTTTTACCGATGCTTTCAGATATAAAAACCCGACATTGCAGGAGTATTCGTGGTGGTCAGCTCGATTCAATTCTCGCGCTCAAAATAAAGGCTGGCGGATTGATTATCAATCGATTACAGATAATTTAAAAGATAAAATTGTTAATTGCAGACAGTTAACCGATGTGGTTCATTCAGATCATTGTCCGGTTTTGCTGGAAATTGATTTATAAGATTCATTTTATCAAAACAACATCGCCTTTAAACACTTCTCGTTCGCCGTCTTCAAACTCAATTTCGGCAAACCAGATATAGGTATCGGTGGAAAGTTCATTGCCTTTGAAAAGCCCATTCCATACTTTGGTTTCATCATTAGGCGTAAAATCGCGGGCTTGAAAAATCTGGATGCCCCAACGATTGAAAACAGAAAAATTAAGAATGCGTCGCGTTCCTTTACCCGCAAATAGCCTAAACTCGTCATTTTGACCGTCATCATTGGGTGAAAAAACATTAGGAACAAAAATACGGCGCAACTTGTCCACTCTCACGAGAATATCTTTAGTGGCAACACAGCCAAAAGTATCTTTTACGGTGAGGTTATAAACCGTCGTAACCCGTGGGCTTGATAGCGTAATCCTACAATCCGAACAACCTGTTGTTAAGGAGTCTCGCATTGGTTTCCAAACAACACCACTCAATACTGAGGGGGCCTCTACGCTGGCAAAAAGTGTGACATCATCACCAAAATGGATTAAGGTATCATTTGTTGAAACAATTTTTAACTTGGGCGGATCTTGAATAGTCAGATTTTTTTTAACTGAACAGCCATTAGTATCCCGTATTTCAAAAACATAATCTCCTGCTTTCAGATTTTTATATTCTCTAATGCTATCAATAGTGTATTTTTTTTCATTAAAAACATATGAATAAGGTGAAACTCCGCCTTTTATGGTTTCTAACCTAAGAGCGCCATTTTTTTCTCCGAAGCACCTGACATGCTGAACAGTAAAATCAGCATCTATACGCGGCGGTGCAGTCAACGAAATAGTAGCGGAATCCGAACAGCCATTTTTATCAAAAACAAAAACTTTATAAGTGGTGTCTGCTCTCAAACCCGTGGCTATTCTGGAAGTTTGTAAAGGATTGGTTTGCCACACAACTGAAAATCCTCCAGCGCCGCCAGAAGGTTTCACAGTTGCTTGTCCGTCTTCAGAATCCGGACATCGGACGGCAAAGCCGTTATAAATAGTTGTATCGGCTTTAACCTCAGCGTTCACTTTTGACGGTTGAGAAATAGTCGCTATAGTGGTCATTGTACAACCTTTTGAATCAGTAATTGTCAAATTGATGTCACCCACACACCGAGCAATTACATTCTGGGTAGTACGCCCTCCCGACCAGCGGTACGAAAACGGTGCTCCGAACCCTCCTCTTGCGTTAGCTGCTACTTCCCCATCACACCTGCCGTAACATGTTGGTTTTTTGATTGAAATACCCGGTAAAATAGGCGAAGCGGCAACATCTACTTTTACAGTATCTGCCGAACGGCATCCCTCAGTATTAGTGACTGTGACAGCATACGTTCCACTGCTCACAACATTCATGTTGCGATTAGTAGAACCATCTTGCCATCGAAAAGTATTGCCCGAATTGCCAGCATTGAGTGCAAAAACTTGCCCATTACAAATAGCGGTGTCCTGCCCGAGATTGACATTCGGCAAAGGTTTGACCTGAACATTGACATTTTGGGAAGCAGTTTGACAGGCATTGAGGCGAGCCGTTAATAAATAAGTGCCACCGGACGAGCGATCGGTTTTTGGAATGGCCGGACTTTGCTTCGTTGATTGAAACCCATTAGGGCCTGTCCACTCGTACGCGGTGGCACGGTTTGTCGTTGAAAGTTTGAGTGTATCACCCTCACAGGGGCTATTGGCAACGATGTTGATATTTGGCGTACAATCAACGGCTCTGCTCATTGTATTACAATTCAGAAAATCTTCAAAAAAGACCGTTGATTTATCATCATCATTCGTCACACGTACCCAATCCACCGAGCCGGAACCTTTAATCCGAAAATCTAAGCCTTCCAAATTACAGATATTGCCCGAATAGGGCGCTGTAAAAAAAGGTGTGCCATCATGGGAATAAGTAATGGCGTTATTTTGAAATTTTAATTTAATTGTTGTCCAATTAGCCATATCTAACACCAAATAGGGCTGATCGGTCACTAAAGCCTGCCCGGCTACCACTATATTCGTCCACCGTTGACCAATAGGGTCGCCCATCAGCGTACAACCCGTTGCGCCGCCGGAGGTCAATAAGCCAATTGCCATATCATACGCATTAAAACCATTCAGCGCTGCGTTATTCTTAAAGCGCATTTCGAAACTAAAATTATCAGTCAGGCAGATAGGTGTTCTTAATTCAAAATTTGTCCAATACAAACCCTGATTTGTTTGGGACGGGGGTATGCGGAGTTCACCGTTTTTAACAAAATTACAAACAGGGAGATTAGCCTCGCGGCTATACATATCCTGAGCGTCGAAGTAGGTTACATAACCCGTCCAAGCAGAATTTTGAGCTGCAATCGAGTGTAGTCCAAAAATAGTAAAGATTAAAAGCGGGGAGAACTTCAACATAGTGTTGGTTTTAAAATATGCTTGGTTTTAATAATAGTCTAAAAACAAAAACGAAAAAAATATATGCAATTTATAAAGATTTTCACATAAATCCAATCACTCAATCTGTTCTTGATATTTTTATTATCGGTTAGTTATTGACTGATGAGAACTGCCTATTACACATAACGTCAAATTTGACGTTTTTTTATGTCAACGTAACCTTTTAACATTAACATTTAGATTAGATTAACATTTCATACGAACCTTGTTAACACGCAAAAACCCATGAAGTATCATTATGACACAAACATGGGTTTTTGTTAAAAATTAGGAATTGGGAATTAGGGGAGATCATTGTAGGGTTTTTACATTAACTCCTAATTATTAATTTATAATTCCTAATTATTAAGCGTGTTTATCAGCAAATTCTCTCATCAAATCCGCTAAAAACTTAACACTTTTCATAGGCATAGCATTGTAAATAGAGGCGCGGAAACCGCCTACCGAACGATGTCCTTCAATACCTGAAACACCATTATCTTTAGCGAACTGAGCGAAAAGTGGCTCTAAATCGCGGTTATACATTGTGAAACACACATTCATCATTGACCGATCGCGTTTGTCAACATTGCCTTTGAATAAAGGATTGGAGTCAATTTCTTTGTAAAGAATATTCGCTTTTTTCCTATTGTGTTTCTCCATGGCAGCCAAACCGCCCATCTGCTTAATCCAACGTAATGTCAGCATACAGACATAAATGGCAAAAACCGGCGGTGTATTGTACATGGATTTTTCCTTGATAAACGTGCGATAATCCAACATCGCCGGAATTTGGCGGCTTACCTTACCTAAGATATCTTTTCTCACAATTACGACAGTTACACCAGCAGGTCCGAGATTTTTTTGAGCACCGGCATAAATCAAAGCATACCGAGAAATATCAATCGGGCGACTCAAAAAATCAGATGACATATCACAAACAATAGGCACTTCAGTTGTTGGCAACCAATGGTATTGAGTGCCATAAATGGTGTTATTGCTTGTCAAATGCAAATATTTTGCATCCGTAGGTACTTTATATTTACGCGGAATATTATCATAAGTGGTGGCTTTAGAAGATGCTAACACTTCAATATTTCCAAATTGTCGGGCAGCTTCAATTGCTTTTGACGCCCAAGTTCCGGTGTCAACATAAGCTGCTTTATCATTGTCATTCAGGAGGTTCATAGCTGTTACGAAAAACTGCGAAGATGCCCCGCCTGACATCCAAAGCACCTCATATTCTTCCGTTAGTCCTATAAGGTCTTTAATGGATTGAGTGGCTTCGTCAACAATGGCGCCGATGTCTTTGCCTCGGTGACTCATCTCTAAAACCGATAGACCGGTTCCGTTGAGGTCTAAAACACCTTTAGCTGCTTCTTTAATGACCGAAGCAGGTAGTATAGCCGGACCAGCACTGAAATTGTGAATTTTTTTCACGTCCTTTTTTTTCAAAGTTACTTCCATGATTGTTATATAACTATTTGATAATCAATTGTTTTATCCTTATTTGATAATACTATCCAATACATCTTTTTTTACTACAACTTTATATTTAGCAGCTAATTCATCCATCCATTGTTTTTCGAGAAACTCCTGATAATCAGCTACTACGAAACCCCTTGCTTCTTTCAATGTTTTAGCTGTTGGTGGCGTAATTTTTTCTATTTTGTAAAATCGCCATGTTCTATCAGAGGCATCTAACTCCGGTTTTGTCATGCTGCCTACTTTCCAATTTATAGACTCAATGGCTTTTCTCTTGTCTTTTTCAACGGTTTCTTCACTGAATGAAACAAGGTCTTTCTTTTTATTGAATTTTTTCAAAACGTCTTTAACAGCGCTTTTTTCAGCGTATAATCTAATATTATCCAATTCTGCTTTGGCAGAGTCTGAAACCATATACGTTATGATTTGAGCCCTTTCATTCCACATATATTTATCTTTCCGAGTTTTATGGAACTTTTCAAGACCCACAGAATCTAATGAAGCTTTGTCCCACACATTCATTTTGATAGCTTCAAAAAGCAAAATGCCTTCTTCATATTCGCGCATTAGATTTTTAAAATCGCTGTACTTGCTCTCCAATTGCGTTTCTTCAAAAGCCAATGCCTGCTCGTTCATATATTCATCATACATCATCCGCGTGATTTCACCAAGATTATTTTTTGCGCTGACGGCATAACTTAAGCGACGGTTGGCGTTTGCTGCAAGATAATTAGTAAAATCTTCTGTTTTGAATGATTTAGATCCTAATTTAAACAGTTCTGCTTGAGTTTTTGTTTCCGGTTTTTTCCAACCGAAAGTGAGGTATGTAGAGTCTAATTGAGCAATAAAATCGTTCAATACTGAGGGGGTCTGCATAAAATTATTTTCACGCTTTATACGCTCTACCATTGATTTTTTAGCTAATTCAAAACGACTATCTTGCTGAATGCGCGCCTTCAATCGGCTTTTCACAATATCCAAAGGTTCTATGCCTTTACGACTAATGCGTTTTACGATATGCCATCCGATACTTGATTCTACCGGTTCTGAAAAATCTCCATCTTTAACGAGATTAAAAGCCGCATCCTCAAACGCTGTTTCATAACGCCCTATACCAAAAAAACCGAGATAGCCTCCCTTCGCACTAGAGTTAGCGTCATCCGATAATTGCATAGCCATAGTCTCAAAACTACTGCCTTTTTTTAACTCTGTATAAACACTATCGGCGTGTTGCTTGGCAAATAGTTGCGGAATGCCTTCTTTCGTTTTTCTAAACATAATGTGCGCCACTTCAACTTCCCCACGGGCAGGTCGTTCAGCATTTATTTTAATAATGTGATACCCAATAGGCGAACGAATTACATCCGATGTTTTACCGACGGGCGTATTATACATGGCAGATTCGAGAGCATAAAATCCGTCAGGCAATGTAGCCGTTAAAAATCCGAGTAAACCGCCTTTTTTTTGAGTATTCAAATCCTGTGAAACTTCTTTTACTAATGCCTCAAAATTTTCACCTTTTGCCAATCTTGCTTTTATGGCTTGAGCTGTTGCCCAAGCTGCTGTTGTATCGTTTCTGTCAATTTTGACCAATATATGACTAAGGCTTATATCTCTTTGAATACGGTCATAAGCTTCCCTAACCAATTTCTCTGTTACTTCTTTATCTGTCAAATAACTATCAGCTAATTGGCGACGATAACCCGCTAATTCTTCTTTTAAAGCGGGAATTGTATCCAATTTCATATCCTTCGCTCGAGCGACTTTCATCTTAAATTTTGTGTATAAATCCAAATATTCATCAATAGAAGCGCGGCTAAAATCCGCTTTAGAACCGTTGGTTTTAGTGTAGATGTAGTTGAATTCTGACAAATGAACGGGGGCTCCATTAACGGTAAAGAGCACCGGATCGTTTTGACCAAAAGTTTTTGTAATTAAAATGAAGACAGATAAAAAAAACAAAAGACTCTTTTTCATATTTTCTTGCTTTAAAATGTGTTTTTATGCGACATACCAAATATTTTTAAACTACCTTAACTTCTGTATTGGCTCAATACGGAATAACAATATTTTACTGATATCCTGTCCGAAGGACTCCTCTCGAAGTGGGGGGGAAGTCACTCGCTGATTAGCGATTGATTAACGTCTCTTTGAGCTAAAAAATTTTCAAAACTCCTGCAAAAGTACAATATTCAATCCAAATAATTCAACACCAGCCCCAAAAAGAAAAACGCCGGTTGCGACAACCGACGTCTTTAAGAATATAAGTTAAAGAATTGTATTTATAAGAAGATCATATAACAGATTGATATGAAATATAATACATTAAGCACCATTCAAGTTCATTTTAATCTTTTTCTCCAAATCTGCGACAGTATCTTTAAAAATCAAATCAGTATCCATCAAATCTTGAACCGCACGGCAAGAGTGAATCACCGTAGAGTGATCCCTTCCTCCGAATTGTTCACCGATGGCTTTGAGGGAGGCATTCGTCATATTTTTAGCCAAATACATAGATAATTGACGAGCGATGACAATCTGCCGTTTGCGGGTTTCACCTTGAAGCTTTTCGATTGGCACGCCTAAATGTTCTGCGACGATTTTCTTAATAAAATCGACAGTAATTTCTTTATTGATGTGCTGCACGAAGTTTTTTATCACTTCTTTTGCCAAAACCATATCAATTTCCCGACGATTTAACATGGCTTGCGCGATAAGAGAAATTAACACGCCTTCCAATTCACGAATATTGTTTTTAACATTATAACTGATAAATTCTGTTACATCATTCGGCAATTCAACACCCTCTTGGGTCATTTTAGATTCCAAAATGGCGATTCGCGTTTCCAAATCCGGTACTTGCAAATCCGCACTCAATCCCCACTTGAAACGGCTGATAAGGCGTTCTTCCATTCCGTCGAGGTCTTTCGGAGCTTTATCCGATGTAAAAACGAGTTGCTTACCACTCTGGTGCAATTGATTGAAAATGTGGAAGAAAATTTCCTGTGTTTTTTGTTTGCCAGAAAGGAACTGTATATCGTCAACGATGAGAACATCAATCATTTGGTAAAAATTTACCAAGTCATTAACGGCATTATTTTTAATAGCTTGAATGACCTGATTCCCAAATTTTTCGCAAGAGACATACAGAACATTTTTACTTTCGTCTTTTTTAGTGATTTCATTACCGATAGCTTGGCCTAAATGGGTTTTACCTAAACCGACACCGCCAAAAATAAAAAGCGGGTTAAAAGCCGTACCGCCCGGTTTTTTAGCCACCGCCATACCAGCCGAACGCGCCAAACGGTTACAATCGCCTTCAATAAGATTGTCAAAATTGTAATTGGTATTGAGTTGAGGGTCAACTTTAATACGCCGAATGCCTGGAATCACAAAAGGATTTTTGATATTATCGGCATCCAGACTGCCCGGACCGCCGGGTTCGTTAGTCATGTCTTTGTCTTTTGTACGAACAAATGCAGGGTTTGAGCTGGGTTGTGGAGCGGTTTGTCTCTGTTTATCCTGTTGCACACCATTCAGGATTTGATACTCGAGCCTACCTTTCTCACCTAACTCTTGGCGGATAGTCGTTTTCAAAAGCGAAACGTAATGCTCTTCCAACCATTCATAGAAGAACTTGTTTGGCACCTGAATCGTCAAAGAAGATGTCTCGAGCTTAATGGGTTTAATAGGCTCAAACCACGTCTTAAAGCTTTGAGCGTTGACATTTTTCCGAATCGTGCGCAGACAATTGTCCCACACGGTTGCGTAATCTCTTATCATTCACGAGTATTGATTAGGGGGCTTACTTAAAGCCGGTTCAAAATAACAATTTAAATGGTTATTGGTGTGCGTGTAAGTGGATATAGTTTTCTTTCATAGTGTCATTTTTGGTACTTCGTTTTGCAAACTTTGCATTGAACTGCAAAACCTATTTGCTCTACTCCTTAGTATCAAAGTGGGATACAAAAGTCTGCCTTTTTTATGAGATTAAAAAGTATTTTTCATGGTTTTTTTAAAAAAAAATAATCTTTTTTAAAATGTAAATATCCTGCGTAAAACACCAAAAAGTACCACCAAATTAGCGATTTTGTTGATTTTCAAGTACTTATCATGGGTCATTTCTCCGATTTTTGTCCTTGTTAAATATTCCATATTATCCAACCATTTATAATTATTTTTTAAATGAAATGCAAATTATATAATAATAATAAAAAATATTTAACCGCTCTGAAAATTCTTTATACATTAAATAAAAAATAAATTGAAATTTAACCATTTTTCCTAAACCCATTGTCAATGAATAGGTTATGGCTTAAAAAGCAGCTACCCGAAGTCACAAAAACGTATTCGTGCAAACAATGTTATTAAGGAGACTCGCTTTTCTTTTGGGGTCTCAAGTGTCAATAAAAATTAAACATTTTAATGTGTTAATAGAATAAGTTAAAAATACTGCGGGGAGGGTTTCTAAATTGATTATTTTCATTTACATTTGAATAATTTTAAAAAAACGACCATGGAAACAAAAAAAACCACCGTCCCGAAAAAAGGCTCAAAAAAGCTGAAGAATAATGTGAAGACACTTCATGCTCTTATTATCGCGATTGATAATTACCCCAATCCGGCTCACCGCTTGAGAGGGTGTAAAAACGACGCTTCTGCTTTCTCAGAGTATTTGGCCAATTATTCAAAAGCCAATGGTTTGTCTTATAATGAAAAACGCTTATTCGACGAGGCGGCATCGCGGCAAAAAATCATTGAAGGTTTCAGTCAATTTAATTCCTACAAAAAGGGAGATGTTTGCGTTTTGTACTATTCCGGACATGGCTCTCAGATGGCAGCTCCACCTGAGTTTTGGGACGAGCAAGACCACCGAAGTGAAACAATTGTCTGCTATGATAGCCGGATGCCCGGCGGACGCGACATAATTGATAAAGAAATAGCAACGTTGATATGGCTCGCCACCAAAGACCATGAGGATATGCATTTCCTTGCTGTCATGGATTGCTGTCATTCCGGGTCAAATACACGCGACCTTGAGATTCGCGCTCGCATGGCAGAACCTTCAAGTGTTGTTCCGCGAGACATATCAGGCTATTTCGGGAAAGAACATTGGAATAATTATCAGCCACCTTCGGCTCGTCATATCCATTTGGCGGCGGCTAAAGATAGTGAAACAGCTAAGGAACTTAGCATTCAAGGTTCTCCGCGAGGTGCATTCACATTCAACCTGATAAAAACATTGGAACAAGTAGGCAGCAACCTTTCATACGAAGAGTTGACGGCTCATGTGGGGCAACGCGTTCGCAATCTTGTTAAAGAACAAACGCCTTTATGTAATGCTTATAAAGTTCCGACAGATGTGGCGTTCACTTTTCTGGGCTCTTCCATGAAAAAAGGAGAGTTTCTTGTCAGTTATGATAATATTGAAGGTTGGATAGTCAATATCGGTGGTGTTCAGGGTGTGCCGCCTTCAGGTGCAACTTTAAAACTTGAAACCGGAGATGAGATAAATATCAAAGATGTCAAAGCAAATTTTTCAAAAGTATCTAACACAGGCAAGATGGCAACGGATACTCAGTATAAAGCGGTATTGACACAAATCGCCGAAAGGAAATTAGATATGCCGCGTTTTAGAGTTGCCTTTTCAAAAGATAGTGAAAAAGCCGGCGTGGATGTTCTCCAATCTGCATTTAAGAAAAATCCTTCTAATATGTTAGAGGTTGTTAGCAATGAAAACGATACGGATTATGTTATTCGTGCATGGGATAATGCCTACCGCCTCACCAAAATGGGGGATACGGTTCCTCAATTTCGGCGTGTCATGGGCTATACAGAGTCCAGTGCAGAAGCTTTCGTTCAAAATATCGAAACCGTTGCTGGTTGGAAAACTAAATTATTATTGGATAATCCTTTAACAACTATTAAAGATGATGAATTTGATATCATCGTTCAGGACACAACCGGAAAAGAACTGCAAAAGCCTTATATCCTCTTGCAACCCGAAGAAACAAAGGAGACAATAGCTCAATTTGGAATAACCAATAAGAGTTATCGCCCTTATTGGGTGAGTGCCGTGTATTTGGGTAGCGATTTTGGGGTCACCAATGAGTTTCTACCTAAAAAAGAAATTAATCCGGGCGAAACGGCTTGGGTAGAATTTGAAAATGACCGAAGTATCCCTTTTATGGTACAAAAAGAGTATTTATCGTGGGGAGTGAATGAAATCAATGAATATTTCAAGTTTTTTATTAGCACAGACCCGATTAATACTTCCATTCATAATCAAGATCCGCTGGAGTTGGATATGAAAGCCGGAGCCACTCGCGCCATTCAGCGAAGTGCGCCGCCTATACCTATCAACGATTGGCGCACCATATTAGTACCTTTAAAAATAGTTTGCCCGTTAGCAGTACAGCCGGTGGCAAGCAATAGTAAAATACCATTGAAAAGATCGGCTATCGAAATCCAAACACCCGCCGGATTTTCAGCTGAAGTGACTTTTAGCACCACCGAACAAGCTACACGAAGTCTCGAAAATGTGCCTATACTGAGGGGGGGGGAAGATATGTTTTCAGTACCTTTAGCGGAGGGGATGGGTGATGCCCCGATGTTAGATGTATTAGAATTGGTGAATATTAAAGGGGCTATTTCTTATGATAAACCATTAAAAGTCAATTTGAAAGGTGTAAATAAACGGGAAACTATTGTCCCTTTTGGTTTTGATGCCGAAACGGGTATGTATGTTCCGGTTGGCTTTTCAGATGATTCAGGCATGGTGCACATTCATCAACTCCCGCACGCTGACAAAACCGAAAGTACACGCAGCTTATTAGGTACTTTTGGTAACTCGATAAAGATTTATTTCAAAAAAATAATCGAACCACTGACCGGTGATTACAAATACCCGATGTTACGGAAGGTTGTTTTTAAAGATGATACTGAAAATTTTATATACGAAGAAGATATTTATAAAATAAAAGATGCTGTTTCTAAAGCTAAAAGTATCGTATTATTTGTGCATGGATTGATTGGCTCTACTTCTGATCACCCAAAAGCGATTCGTCGCGCAGCAGGGATGCCTGGGTTTGTTAAAAGTCCCGAATCTTATGATTTAGTTTTAACATTTGACTACGAAACGTTGAATACTAAAATAAATGTAACAGCGGCAGACCTCGAAAAAGCTCTGAAAAATATAGGCATTACTGAGGGGGTCGGAAAACGGTTCGAAATTGTTGCCCACTCGATGGGCGGGTTAGTGACCCGCTATTTTGTTGAAAAACTCAGTGGTAAAAAGTTCGTTTCAAAAGTAATGCTTTTCGGAACACCTAATAACGGCTCGGAATTATCTGATCTTCGGATTATGGTCACCAATATGCTGACAGTTGCCGTTAACGGGGCTATATTTTTAAAACCCTATATTCTGCCTTTGAGTTTTTTAGGTAAAGCTTTGAATAAAATATTGGTGACAGTAGACCAGCTGAATCCAAAATCAGATTTTATCAAGGAATTGAATATGCAACCGGATACCGGCATTCACTACTATATTGTGGCCGGCAATATTGATTTGATAAAAAAAGAAGCTCATCCTGAGACCCATTCTTTCTATAGAAACATTATCAGCACGCTCCAAAACAGCGGCACTCATAAAGCCGCCGATTGGTGGTTTAAAGAGGCTAATGATTTGGCAGTAAAGGTCATCTCAGCTCACTTTGTCGGCAACCAGAAAAATGTGCATTCCGATGATGTGCCTTGCGATCATTTCAATTTTTTCTCACCTCAGTCGGAGGGAGTTCAAATATTTGCGCAGATCACATCTGCTCACTAAAATATATATGAGTGAAGATAATCTGAGGCAACAATGATACATTTTTATTAGGGCAACTGACAAGGTTGCCCTATTGGTTTTTAAAAGAAGTGTTTTGACAATTTTGTAGCAAATTTCATCGAAAATCATTTATTTCGCCATTTCCATGTCTTATATTTGTTATGGGCTTTTTTTAAAGCATCAACTTAATTTAATAAGCAAAATTTTAAAATAGAAAAATGAAAAAAAGACATTTACTCCTATTGACAATAGTCCTCATCGGTTTAATAGAGGCATGTTCTCCAAAAACGGGACAACAAACCTCCACAACTCCTACACCTATACCCACTAACAGCGGTAAGGACATCGTCACTCCGCCAGGTAAAAAGAAATTCATTGATGCTGCCAATATGAACACAGCTGTGCGTCCACAAGACGATTTTTTTGAATACGCCAATGGCACTTGGCTAAAAAATACGGAAATTCCGGCAGCAGAATCTCGTTGGGGCAGTTTCAACGAATTGGCAGAATTTAATCAAAAGGCTTTGAAGGAGATTTGTGACGAATTGGCAGCCAAGCCGGGAGAACAAGGCAGTTTGAGCCAAAAAGTAGGCGATTTCTACGCAGCCGGTATGGATTCTTTAGCGATTGAGAAAAACGGATTAACCCCGGTTAAGCCTTATCTCGACCGCGTGAATAATCTCAAAAATTACGAAGCTCTGCTCGGAGAAATTGAAAACGAATATGCTGAAGGAATGAATACTATTTTCGGATTGGGTGTTAGGCAAGATGCCAAAAATAGTGTGGTTTACGCCACATATTTATCAGCAGGCGGGATGAATTTGCCTGACCGAGATTACTATCTGAAAGATGATGAGCGTTTTCAAAAAATTCGTAAAGCTTATCGTCAGCACATTTTCAACATGTTCAAACTTGCGGGCGAAGGTGATATGCAAGCAAATAAATATGTTGATATTATTATGCGGTTGGAAACGGCTTTTGCAAAAGCCAATATGGATCGCGTTGAACGCCGTGACCCGAATAAAACCTATAATAAAATGACGTTAGGCGATTTGGAAAAATTATGCCCTCGGATAAGGTGGGAAGATTTTTTCAAAAAAACCAAAACAACCAATGCCTATTATATTGTCGGGCAACCTAATTTCTTGAAAGAAGTTCAAGAATCTCTTGGAAGAGAAACCCTCGATGATTGGAAAGCCTATTTGAAATGGAATATTATAAAAGATGCTGCACCCTATTTAAGCAATGCTTTTGTAATGGAAGATTTCAAGATGAATCAAAATTTTAGTGGTTTAAAAGAAATGCAACCCCGATGGAAACGCGTCTCACGCATGACTGACGGCGTTTTAGGAGAAGCCTTAGGGAAAGTCTACGTTGACCGTTATTTCAAGCCGGAAGCTAAATCTCGTATGCTGGAATTGGTTGGTAATTTATTGAAGGTTTATGAAAAACGCATTAAATCCTTGGATTGGATGAGTGAAACAACGAAACAACAAGCTTTGCAAAAACTGAGCACTTTCGTTAATAAAATTGGATACCCTGATAAATGGATTGACTATACCCCCCTCAGTATAGATCGCTCAAAGTCCTATCTCGACAACCTGATGGCTGCCCGCCGTTTTCGTAACGACCTCAACGTTAGTTACCTCGGGAAACCGATTGATCGCACTCGTTGGGGAATGACCCCGCCGACCGTGAATGCTTATTACAACCCCACGATGAACGAAATTGTTTTCCCGGCCGGTATCTTGCGTTTTCCGTTTTTTGATAATGATGCGGATGATGCCGTTAATTATGGTGGCATCGGTGCTGTCATAGGACATGAAGTTTCACATGGTTTTGATGACCAAGGCAGTAAATTTGACCACGAAGGCAATTTGAAGAATTGGTGGACTGAAGATGATATCAAAAAATTCCAAGGCAAAACTAATATGATTGTAGATCAATACAATAATTATAAAGTACTGGATACCCTAAGTGTTAACGGTAAATTAACGTTGGGTGAAAACATAGCTGACTTTGGAGGTTTATCCGTGGCTTATGAGGCATTCAAAACCTATTCACCTCAACCCAAAAGTGCCACTAAAATTGATGGATTCACTGCCGATCAGCGTTTTTTCCTTTCATGGGCACAAGTGTGGCGCAGTAAAATACGTCCGGAAGCTCAAGCCAATCAAATTCAAACAGACCCTCACTCACCGGGTAAATTTCGTTGTAATGGGCCTCTTAGCAATATGATTGAGTTTTATGACGTCTTCGGCGTGAAACCGGGTGATAAAATGTGGCGACCGGAGACGGAAAGAGTGAAGATTTGGTAGGAAAATTTCTAATAATTAAGTGTCGGAGTGATTGAAAATTACTCCGACACTTTCTTTTAATCTTAATTACAATGCTTAATTTTTTAGCTTATACGCAGCCGTTCCGGTTGTATCAACAAGATTCGAGACGATTTCTGCACCGAGTTTTGTAAGGAAATTGGTGTGGATTTCGTCCCATTTAGTAATAACAGAAGCATACATATCTTTGCCTTTAGCCGTCGGCGCTACATAAGTATATTTCCCTTGTTGGGTGCGCGTCACGATACTCCGTTTTTCTAATTTTTCAATCATGCGAGTAATAGTAGAGGGCGCAAGGAGTATTTTCTCGCTGATTTCAGTGGGTTGAATATTGGGTTTTTCGTTGACAGCCATTACGAGATAAGCATCGGAAGGCGTTAACCCAAGGTCAAGAAAAGCCATTTCTGCGATAGAAGCGATTTCACGGGATAGTGCAACCGTGGTATAATACAGGTTGTCTGAGTAATAATTTTTCATTGCTTAATAAACAGGGTTCGTTTGCGTGTACAGATATTGTTACAAATATACAAAATCGGAGTATCTAATATGCTATTTTTGGTATTTTTTTCAATGCATTTTATAACATTTTTATATTATTACAATAAATTTTCATATCGAAAAAAATAACAAAGGTAAAGATACCTTACTTTGTGATAAAATTCATGCCATATTTGTTTTTACAAGAATAATTGAATCGTTTTAAGGACAATTTCAGCTCTTTTTTTGTCATACAAATCTGTTTCAACTTCAAACATATTAGAAAGGGGATTAAAATTATCCTTAGATGCGCTGATGGCTGCTTTTTGAGCTAAAGCCAGCATTTTTTGTCTTTCAGAAGGTGAAAAGTTAGAAAAAGTTCTCCGTAGAATAGGAAGCAGTTCTTTAAGCCTTTCCATTTCAATTTCTTCCACCCATTCGTCCAAAATTTGCCACAAAGTTTCGTTGTGAATCAGCAACAAACCACTGCCATTAAGAAATCCTTCGAGCCATGCCGCAGCGTACGAAACGCCACTGCCCCGTGAAAGGGCAAACCGCATCAACGTAGTGGTTTGATGGATGTTAAAAACATTTTTATCGTATAAAATCCGCACACATCCACCGGTTAATAAACCATGAACTTGGCTCATTTTTGCCACTTGCTGTAAGGCTCGAAGCCACCCCTCAGTATATTCTGTTACACTCAGTAAATTAATACTGCGATGAGTAGTTTGTAACTTTTTAAAAATTAATTCAGTGGCATCGTCATCAGTATTCACACAAGCGGAAGGCAATCCAATAAAAATACGCGGTGCAATCTGTTCTACAACTTGAGCTACTGCGCTCGCATTAGTTCCGCGAACGTTGCCATATTTGATGATATTAACCAGCGGCGGCAAAGCATCCATCAAAATCAAGACATCTTCCGTCAAAGCAGAAAGTTCTTGAAGGCGCTTTATCAATGTCGGAATGGCATTTTTAATGTCAGCGTTCAAGGCTTTTTCAACCAATTCAGTCAATTCTGAAAGTGATTTAACCGTTTTTACTTTCGTTTCGACCAAATGAGTGGCGGCTTCCTCGATGGTATTACCCCATTGAGCCGCATCAATGATGCGAATGGCATAATCCAGTTTCCAGTGTAATTTCCAAATTTCTTTAAAAGTACCAAGTCTGTATTGCGAGCCTTTCATGGGTTTTCCCCATGGAATATTCAACAGAACCAAACGATGCAGCAAATGACTGGCAAAAAGATTGGTTTCTTTTCGTAAATCAAGCTCTTTGGTGACCCCCTCAGTAGTCGCATATTCTTTCGAGAGTCGGGCTGTTTTTATAGCCGCTTCCAAATCTCTTTGCAAAGGTACTTGTGGAATTTCGGGTGGTACACGACCGATAACATCACCAACGACCAATTTTTCCCGAATCAAAGCCATGGGTTTATCATAACCGTCACAAAAGATACTCAATGCCGCTTCCTCCAGTTCGTCTAAACCTGCAATGGAACGTCCACGAAGTGTTGCCAAAGTCTCAGCTAATCTTACAGCCTCAATGGCATGAGCAGAACTTGCAGAGAGGTCTTCTTTTCTCAAAAGTCTACTGACTTTTGTCATCCAACGGATAGTAGCGTTTGACCTTTTACTGAAAAGCAAATCATACCAAGCAGGCGACACAACTCCCGCCCCATAACCACTCTCAGTAGTAAGACGATTATAGCTCCAAGGCACCCAGGTCACTTCTATCGGTACTTTTTTGATACCTTTGATAGCATCATTATCTGCTTTTTCTTTATAGCTTTGTAGATTTTGCAACACAGGGGCATGCCAAGCCCCACACACCACCGCAATTTTTTGATACCCGTCTTTGATAGCATGTCGCATCACTTTTCGCATATAGGCTTCCCGCATCAGGGTTTCATCAGTTTCCACTCTATTGAGATGATGTCTGAGAGCAGTTATCATTTCCAATAAGGTTTCAAATATAGCGGTTGGGTTATCGTTTTGCTCAAAAGTAGTTTCCCACCATCGCTCGCTATCTGAATACCCCGCTAATTTAGCGATATAAAGCAAGGGGTCTTTTTCAATTTTTATTTGTTTTTTTTGAATAAATTCAACATCAAACTCTCCCCCCGAGTATTCTGGATCGGGGGAGTTAGACCCCTCAGTATCTTCTATATTTTCTGGGCTATTTTGAAAATCAATGACCTCATGAGTATTCTTTTTATTATTGTCCAAACTAAAATTCAAACTCATGGGTAAATCCATGAAAGAGACCGGAATTGTGTACTTCAAAGCAAATTTCATCGCTTGCCATTCCGGCGAAAATTCGGCAAAAGGATAATAAGAGGCTTGCTGCAAATTTTTAGGATTGTAAACGAGCAGGGCGACAGGAGGCTTGAGATTTTCGTTAGCGACGTGATGAATGAAGGCGTCAGCATCAGGTGCGCCTTCAATGAGGATACAATCCGGCTGCCAATCGTTGAATGCTCGAACGAGGCTTTTCGCTGAGCCGGGTCCGTGGTGTCTTATGCCAAAGATTTTTATCATGCCTGTTGAAGAGTTGAAATATTGGGACTACAAAAATTCTTTACAGGATTTATATAAATCTCCCCAATCTTTCCTCCCTTTTGCGACGGTTTCTAAATATTCCAACCAAACAATTTTATCTTGTATCGGGTCTTTTACGATTGCCCCCGTGATGCCTGCGGCAAGGTCATGGGCATTTAATTGACCATCGCCAAAATGAGCGGCAAGTGCTTGTCCACTGTTGATGACTGAAATAGCTTCGGCTGGACTAAGAGTGCTGGTGGGAGATTTTAACTTGGTTTTGCCGTCTTCTGTAACCCCATTTCTTAATTCTCTGAAAATAGTGACAAGCCGTTGAATTTCTTGAATCGGCGCTATTTCGGAAGGCAACTCAAGGGATTTGCCAATTTTTTCAACCCTGTTTTGCACAATTTTGACTTCTTCCTCAAAATTTGACGGCACAGGTAGAACAACAGTATTGAAACGCCTCCGCAAAGCACTTGACAGTTCATTCACGCCTTTATCGCGGTCGTTGGCAGTGGCTATGATATTAAAACCTTTACGAGCCGCCACTTCCGTGTTCAATTCAGGAATCGGCAATATTTTTTCTGACAACAAAGTAATCAAAGCATCCTGCACATCGCTGGGTATGCGCGTCAATTCTTCAACCCGTGCAATTTTGCCTTCTTGCATCGCTTTCATAATAGGCGAGGCCACAAGAGCCGCCGCACTGGGCCCCTCTGCAAGCAAGCGGGCATAATTCCAACCGTAGCGAATTTGCTCTTCGTTCATGCCGGCAGTCCCTTGAACAAGCAAGGTTGAATCACCTGAAATAGCGGCGGCAAGATGTTCTGACACCCACGTTTTGGCAGTGCCCGGTACACCGAGGAGCAGCAAAGCGCGGTCGGTCACCAAAGTGGCAACCGCAACTTCCATTAAGCGGCGGCTTCCAAAATATTTAGGTTCAATATCAAAACCCTTAATTTTGCCACCCAAAAGATAAGTAACAACAGCCCAAGGCGAGAGTTTCCAATTTTGTGGGCGTGGTTTGTCATCATTCTGGCTCAAAAAATCAAGCTCATTTTGATAAATTTCTTCGGCGTGTGGACGTATTAATTGATTGATTTCCATTGTTTGGTGACTCTAATATGAATACAGCAGCACTTTAAGCTCAGTCATTATTTGTAGGGGTCTCATCTGTAATATGTTGAACGACTTCAGCTTCCTGTCCCAAAGTTTCAGCTTTATTTTTAAAAGGTGAAATTTCTTGATTGAATTTTATCAGTCGTCTCGACAATGTAATGGCAACCGATAAGGCAATAATGGATAAAACCGCTAAACCTTCGTAAGATTTTTGAAGCAAAAAGAAGTCATATAATCCATGAAAAAAAACCGGTAACACAAGACCGGTCAACATAAAAGCGTCCCTTTTTTCAGGAACAAATTTCGCCAGCCCCACATAAGCACCCATCATCACTGCAAATGCTCCATGAGCCGGAATAGCGGTAAAAGCCCTGCCTATTGCCGTAGCAATACCACCTTGCTCACTAAATATATAAAGAATGTTTTCAACGGTAGCAAAGCCCATTCCTACCATCATTGAATAAACGATGCCATCCATCGGTTCGTTAAAGGCATCTTTTGGATAAGCATAAAGGCGAAGAAAAAAGAATTTGGATAGTTCTTCACTCATGGCTATAACAAAAAAAGAGAAAAGAAAAGTCGTCACTAAGCTGTGAGCATCTTCGGTATCCTTGAAGTACAATTGCCCGAGAATAGCCGGAATAGTGCTGAAACATCCCCATGCAAAACATGACAAAAGCATTATATAAGGCTCTTTTTCGTATTTATCCTGATGATAAATCCAATAACTGATAGCCAAGCCAGGAACAATAGCAAGAGCTAATAAAGCAAATGTCATTATTAATTGTTATAAATAGCGATGAATTAATTCAACGAAGAACATAATTGCATAAAATTGCGCACAATTTTCACTGTCTTATCTTTCGCCGTAAACATGCCCATGTGCGCTACCTTTGGCAATATGTGTATATCAGCAACCGTTGGTAAAGGCATCATTTTCAGGCTCACTTCGTAAGGAACTGTTTTATCTTGTTTCCCAATAATGAGTAATACAGGACATTTGATATTTTTCACAACCTCACTGTTATCAGTGCGTTCAAGCATCGCTTGTTGAGTGCCAATAATGGTTTCAGGAGAATATTTTGAGGCTTTAAAAATCAAGCTATTAATCAGAAACTCGTTGCTGGTGGCAAATAATTCTGCAAAAAGTTTGGGTATAAGTTGCTTTACATAAACAATATGCCCATTGGTTTTTACAAATTCAATGGATTTTCGGCGTTCTTCTTTTTTTTCCGGCACATCAGCGAAAGGATGAGAATGGAAAAGTCCAAGCCCCGAAAATAAAGAAGGATACTTTTTGGCAAGAGCTACACTAACATATCCACCCAATGAATGTCCAATGATGACACATTTCGAAATGCCCAATTCGTCAAGAATAGCTTTGACGCTCTCCGACATAAGTTCTATGGAGTGTTCCGGAAGAATTTCGGATTCACCGAAGCCGCTCAAATCGGGTCTAATAATTTGAAATTCGCCAACTAAACCCTTAATAAACTCATCCCAAATGGTGCTGTCTTCGCATAAACCATGAAGCAACATCAAAGGTTGACCTTTACCATGTACTCTAAAAGCAATTCTTTTTTCTCTGAAATTTATGTATTGCATATATTTTTCCCTATGTTATCTAAAGTATCAAAAATGCGTGGTTACAATGAAAATAAAAGCATGAAAATAATTGTAATTTATTTTCTCATTAGCTGTTTTAGCATTACAACGCAAAATAAAGGCTTTTAAAGAATTTTTAGTTAAATTATAAAAAAAATTAGTGTAAACATGGCAAATCGAGCCTTTTTTATAATTTTACAATTAAAGATAAGTAAATAGGCATTTATCATTGAATGTGTTTTTATAGTCTAAGTTTTAAAATAACAAACACCAGTGTCTGAAAATCTTTCTCCTAATCAAAAAGCGCTTCAACGTCTGAAGAACAATAAACCGGCTGTATTTGGCTTGGGTTTGATTGCTTTTTCGATATTGGTGGCAATATTCGGATATACTATTTGTCCCGACTCTACTCCAAATGCCAATGAGCAATTGCCGACTATTGCTTTAAAAAACCCCGGATTTAAGGTAAAAATATTGGAAGTCAGAAAAAATAGAGATATTAATAATAGTGGCATATTAGGTAAAATATTTTTCGGTTCTGAAAGTGCGTTCGACCTTATACCTATCAATAACTATACGATAGCGGGTGACTCTGTTTTTTATGAAAAATATATCGGTGAAAACGCCCAATCCGGTTTTATACTGAGGGGGGGTAATATTGCTATTCATGTAGCTGATGTTGCATATCAAATATCCTTTGACGACGGTAAAAACCTGAAAGTTGAAGGTGATTATTATCGGATAGGTCATAAAAAGTTCAATATTGAGAAGACAAAACAACTTGTTAAAAATCAAGTCTTTACACGTACATTTTATCTGGGAACGGATAATTATGGGCGCGATAATCTGAGTAGATTAATTATTGGTGTTCGTATTTCTCTGTTGGTGGGACTAATTGCGGTGGTCATTTCCTTAACTTTAGGGATTTTGTTGGGTGCATTAGCCGGTTATTTTGGGAGAGGTATTGATAATTTTATTATGCTAATTATTAATACGATTTGGTCAATTCCAACAATTTTGTTAGTTTTCGCCATTGTTTTAGCATTTGGCAAAAGTATCGGGATTATTTTTCTGGCAGTGGGACTGACGATGTGGGTTGATGTGGCGAGATTGGTGCGGGGACAAGTCCTGTCGCTCAAAGAAATCTCATTTGTAGAAGCGGCTCAAAGTATGGGTTTTAGTACAGGTCGGATTTTGATGCGCCATATTTTGCCCAATATTTTAGGACCTGTTATGGTCATGGCGGCGTCAAATTTTGCAACGGCTATTTTGATTGAGTCGGGTTTAAGTTATTTAGGATTTGGTATTCAACCCCCTACACCGAGTTGGGGAACCATGTTGAACGAAAATTATGGGTATGCCATTGGCGGAAAACCGTTTTTGGCTTTTGTCCCGGCAGTTGCCATTATGTTGATGGTTTTGGCTTTTAACTTGGTAGGCAATGGTTTTAGAGATGCATTAGATGTAAAAAATAGGGATTGAACTGCCCTTCGTCGTGTAGTTTGTATATTTTTTAGATGTTATGCGATTCAAAATGATATAATTCTATTGATATCAATCTGAAATAAAAGTTTTTTTTTTAATTTTAACCCAAAATTTATACACCTTGTCCAACGAAGAATTAGAAAGACAACTTTTCCTCAAACAGTTACAGATAAACCGTTTGCTGGACATCACTCAGGCTATCAACAACAATGTTAAAGCAGAGGGTCTATTCGATATGTACAAATCTTTCCTAAACTGGGAGTTGGGCGTTCGCAAGATGGCTCTTTTTGTACGTAAAGATGGGGGTTGGGCATGTGCTACATCTATTGGTATTGATGAAAAATCATTGCAACATAATATTGAACCGCTGTTACCTTTATTCGGCAATGCCATAAAAAAATTAGATACGGTTAAACATCCTTTAGCGAAACTGTTCGATATGGTTATTCCCGTTTTTCATAAAGAAGAAGCCATTGCTTATGCATTTGTGGGTGATTATGAAAGTGGTGATTTTGGCAAAGTACAGCTCATGACTACGACCACCAATATTGTATCGGTCGCTATTGAAAACAAACGCCTTTTCAGACGTCAACTCGAACAAGCTCGGTTCAACCATGAAATGAAGCTCGCTTCTGAGATGCAACGTTCTTTAGTCCCTACCGCATTGCCGCAAGAGCCCGGTGTAGAAGTAGCCGCCGTCTATCAGCCGCATTTTGGCGTGGGAGGGGATTATTATGACTTTTTCCGGTATCGTGAAGACCGATATTTGTTGGTGGTAGCAGATATTGCCGGGAAAGGATTAGCAGCGGCTTTATTAATGGCAAATTTTCAGGCGAATCTGCACGCAATTATTCGAAGAACTGCTTCTCCTGAGGATTTTATCAGGCAAGTGAATAAAGCTGTGGTCAGAATCACTAAAAGTGAGAGATACCTCACGCTCTTTGTTTGTGATTTAGATTTAAAAACCCGTCGTTTGCGCTATATCAACGCCGGACATATTCCGCCCGTCATGGTGATTGGCAATAAAGTCCAGTATCTCACAAAGGGGTGTACCATTCTCGGGCATTTCAAAAGTTTACCATCCGTAGAAGTAGGTGAAATGTATATTGAAGAAGACACCTTGCTCTGCGTTTTCACCGATGGCATCACGGATATCCGAGACCCTGACGGCAGCTATTTCAATGAAAAAATATTGGGTGAATTTGCCATTAGTAATGCTGAATTATCCGCCACCGATTTTAACGAAAAACTGATGGGTAAAATTGAAAAATTCAAAGGCGATGAAGATTTCCCAGACGATATCACGGTTTTGACCTGTAAGTTTAATAAAAACAACATGAAAAAAAACTTCATTTTGGAAGATGCCAATATCGAAGAAACACAAAAGCCTTGATGATGATACATCAAGGCTTTTTCAATATCTATATGAACGATTTTTTAAGCAGAAAAAAATGGCGACTATCTCAATAATAGCTGCCACTTAACAAATATAGAAGGACACAATTTTTTGCAAATTTGTATTGTCTTTAAAAAAACTCTTAATTAAGCTTTAATAATAACCGATAGTGTTTAAAAATACTATCGGTTATTATTATGAAGTTTCAGCTTAGTGGTTGCCTTTTTTTGCAGCTTCTTTAGTTGCTTCACCTTTCTTTTCCATCTTCTCGCCTGCTTTTTTTACAGCTTCTCCAGCTTTGTCCATAGCAGCGCCAGTCTTAGATTTCATCGAATCAACAGCAGCACCAGCTTTAGCTTTCATTGAGTCAGCCGCAGCGGTCATTGAAGCTTTTGCTGAATCTGCCTGCATAGATACTGCTTTTGATGCTGAATCTAAAGCAGCTGCAGCAGCCGATGCCGGAGTACCTTCTTTTGGGGCTTCTGAACACGCAACAGCTCCAAAAATGAGAGTAGCACCAACAATAAGAGTTTTAATCGCGTTTTTCATTTAACAATTTTTGAATTACTTTTTGGATAATTTTTTAAAGACTTCATGGAGACTATGAGTCTTTTACTCGGTCACATTCTTTTTAAAAAAATTATTTACTCCAAAAAAAAATCTGTCTGACTTACGAATAATCAGACAGATTGATGGATACTGAGGGGGTATATTTTTTTACTGTTTCACTTTTATTTGTTCAGTTTCAGTGGGTTCTACACCATTTTTTTTTCTGCGCATGTATATAGAGGTAAAGATACCGGCTAGTAATAAAACACCTACTACACCAAGTGATATACCTACCGAAATATGAACAACCTCTTCCAACATCATTTTCAAACCGATGAATGCAAGTATTAGAATCAATGCTTTTTCGAGATATTCAAATTTCTCCATGGATGCTGCAAGAACGAAATATAAAGAGCGTAAACCCAAAATAGCAAATATATTACTGCTGAAAACAAGGAAGGGATCCTGAGTAACCGAAAAGACAGCTGGAACGGAATCAAAGGCGAATAAAATATCCGTCGATTCGACCACTATCAAGGCTACGAAAAGCATAGTAGCCGTGGTTTTTCCATCCACTTTTATAAAAAAATGCCCCTCTACAAAAGTGTTGCTCACGGGAACAAATCTTTTAATCAAGCTGGTTGCCCAGTTTTTATCAAAGTTAACATCTTCGGATTCATCTGTTACCGCCATTTTATAGGCAGAATAAAGCAAAATAGCGCCGAACAAATAATTGACCCAACTGAAAGCCGTTATTAATGCAAATCCTACTCCAATCATCAAACCTCTTGTTACAATCACCCCTATTATACCCCAAAATAAAATATTGTGTTGATACTGAGGGGGTATCCTAAAGTAAGCCATTATCAAAGCAATTACGAAAAGGTTGTCCACACTTAAAGCCTGTTCAATCAAGTAGCCGGTCAAATATTGCATAGCAGCATCTTTGCCGGATAATTTTGAGCCAAAACTTAACCAATCGTATTCATAAAGACCATATATAGCAAAAGTAAAAAGAAGTCCCAAAGAAACCCAACCCAAGGTCTGGCGAAAAGATTCTTTTACTGTCGGTACGCCATGACGTAATTTGCTTAAAACAGAAAGGTCAATACCGAGTAAAATAAAAACCAAAACCAAAAATAAAATCCAAATTAGCATATTATTGATGAATTAAAAAAAGTCTAAAAGCTGAAAGTCAACCGCTTGTACACCGATAGACTGAAGAGATTAGTTGATGTATGATTCACAATTTTTTATAGTAATGTCTGTCTAAAACACTCTTTAAGATAATAAAGTTCTAATTGCGGGCGCAAATATCGTTATAATTTATGAGAGTTAGACGTTTTTTGTGAATATATGATTCGTTCATATGAAGGCTTTTTTTTCAACAATACATACTAAACTCCTTTTTTTCTATCAATTTTAGTAAAACTCTCTACTTTTGTGGGCTTATATCAAATTGTGACTATTTTTATTGGAAGCATAGTTGAATTAAACCAAATAAAATCATGTCTGAAATACTTGTAACACCTACTCCTGTTGTGTTCAATCGTCAAACAATGGATGACGATGTTCTAAAATCTTTGTATGAAAAACTTCTCTATCCTCGTTTGGTTGAAGATAAGATGTTAATCTTGCTCAGGCAAGGCAAGGTCTCCAAATGGTTTTCAGGCGTCGGACAAGAGGCCATTTCCGTCGGTTGCACGGCAGCTTTGCACGACGATGAAATGATTTTTACGATGCATCGCAACCTAAGCGTTTTCACCACACGGAATGTCCCCCTCAGCACGCTCTACTCTCAATGGCAAGGCAAAGCAAATGGTTTTACAAAAGGGCGCGACCGTTCATTTCACTTTGGTAGCATGGAGCATCATATTGTCGGTATGATTTCGCATCTTGGCCCACAATTGTCTTTAGCTTCGGGTGTGGCGTTAGCTCATAAATTGAAAAAAGAAAAAAAAGTATCACTTGCCTTCACCGGCGAAGGAGCAACCTCACAAGGTGAATTTCATGAAGCGCTCAATGTGGCAAGCGTCTGGAAATTACCCGTTATCTTTATTATTGAAAATAACCAATACGGACTTTCCACGCCTGTCAATGAGCAATATGCTTGTAAAGACTTAGTGGATAGAGCATTGGGCTATGGGATGAAAGGCATTATATGTGATGGCAATAATATTTTAGAAGTGTATAATACCATCTCCGAACTCGCTGCTGAAATGCGGGAAAATCCCCACCCCGTTTTGGTTGAAATGAAAACTTTCCGCGTGCGGGGTCATGAGGAAGCATCCGGAACAAAGTATGTGCCGGGCGAACTCCAAAAAGCCTGGTCTATTAAAGACCCGATTGAAACCTACGAGCGTTTTTTATTGGAAAACAGCGTTATTACTGAGGGGTATGTTGAACAACTCAAATTGGATTTCAAAAACCACATTAATAAAGCCGCAGATACCGCTTTCGCAGAATCGGCGATTGAATCCTCGATAGATAACGAATTACAAGATGTGTATGCTCCATATTACCCTGAAACGCCATCTCCATTAGATCAGGTCTCTTCAAAAAGCGAGAAAAGATTTGTAGATGCCATTTCCGACGGTTTGCGCTTAGCCATGCGTAAGCATGATAATCTGGTATTAATGGGTCAGGATATCGCTGAATACGGAGGTGTTTTCAAGATTACAGATGGATTTGTGGCGGAGTTTGGTAAAGAGCGGGTAAGAAACACCCCTTTATGCGAATCCGCGATTATCGGCTGTGGCTTGGGTTTGAGTCTTATGCATATGAAAGCAATGGTAGAAATGCAATTTGCCGATTTCGTCAGTTGCGGTTTTAACCAAATAGTGAACAATTTAGCTAAATTGCACTATCGGTGGGGTCAAAATGCGGATGTGGTAATCCGAATGCCCACGGGTGGCGGTATGGGAGCGGGTCCTTTTCATTCCCAAAGTAATGAAGCTTGGTTTACGCACACACCCGGATTGAAAGTTGTTTATCCATCAAATCCGCATGATGCCAAAGGTTTATTGCTGGCAGCTATTGCTGATCCTAATCCGGTGATGTTTTTTGAACACAAAGGACTGTATCGCTCTCTTTCTGATACTATTCCAGATGATTATTATATTGTAGAAATAGGTAAAGCAACTGTTGCTTATGAGGGTTCAGCCATGAGTATTATCACTTACGGTATGGGCGTGCATTGGGCGAAGAAAGCTGTGGAGGAACTGAAAATCCAAGCTGAGATTGTTGACCTCAGAACCTTACAACCCATTGATTATGAAACAATTTCTAAATCTGTCAAAAAAACAAATAAAGTTATTGTTTTACATGAAGACACTCTTTTCGGTGGGCTTGGTGGTGAAATTTCTGCTTGGATTTCAGAACATTTATTTGAAAATCTGGATGCACCAGTATTGCGCGTAGCCAGCTTGGACACGCCCGTACCATTTGCACCGACCATAGAAAAAGTATTTTTACCGGAAGAACGGCTGCGTTTGGCAATGAAAAAATTGAGTAAGTATTAAGAAGTGACAGATAGTGATACTGAGAGGTGTTTAATTTAACATTTTTCTTAACTTTGCGCGTTTTTCGAAACAATCATTTTTTAAAAAATAACATTTTTATGATAGAAGTAAAAAATATGGTCGCCGTCGGTGGCTTATCGGGTGTTTATAAATTGATTACAGCTCGTAATAATGGTCTGATTATCGAAGATTTCGATACTAAGGAGCGTAGATTTGTTCCCACACGCCAGCACCAATTCTCACCTTTTGAGACGATTTCAATATTTACAGATACGGATGCCGCTGCGCTGGGCGACGTTTTTCAGAATATGAAAAATCAGATTGAAGAAACGCCTGTTCCTTCTGAGAAGTCTTCTTCTGCCGAGTTGCGGAACTACTTTATCACGGTTTTACCGGAGCACGATAGCGACCGTGTACATATTTCCGACATCAAAAAGGTCATTAAATGGTTCAATTTTCTCAATAGTCGTGATTTATTGAAGGAAAAAGTAGAAGAAGAATCCACTGAACAAGGAACAGAAGGTGCAGAATCTACTGAAACTACCGAGTCAGAGAATTGATTATTGACAACAAACCATCGTTGACAATAACAAAAAATCATTCGAAAATATGTATAAAGGCAAAAAAGTAATTGTCGTTATGCCGGCGTATAATGCGGCAAAGACATTAGAAAAAACGTATAACGAAATCCCGTTTCCCCTTGTGGATGAAGTCGTCCTTTGCGATGATGCCAGTAAAGACAATACCAAGGATCTGGCACGGGAAATCGGCATCCGCCACGTCATTGTTCACGAAAAAAACAAGGGTTACGGTGGCAACCAAAAATCGCTTTACAACAAGGCATTGGAATTGGGGGGTGATATCGTTATTATGTTGCATCCTGATTATCAATACACACCGAAATTAATTCCAGCTATGGTCAACATCATTGGTGACGAACTGTATCCTGTCGTATTGGGTTCTCGCATTTTGGGAAAAGGCGCGCTAAAAGGCGGTATGCCTTTGTATAAATATATAGCGAATCGTTTTTTGACATTGGCTCAAAATCTTTTGATTAACTACAAACTGTCGGAGTACCACACCGGCTACCGCGCATTTTCGGGTGATGTACTGAGGGGTATCCATTTCAACGCAAATTCCGATGATTTTGTCTTTGACAATGAAATGCTGTCTCAAATAGTGTATGCGGGTTTTGACATAGCAGAAGTGACTTGCCCCACTAAATATTTTGAAGAAGCCTCTTCTATCAATTTTATGCGCAGTTCCAAGTATGGTTTAGGGGTTTTAAGGGTATCTTTTTCGCATTTTTTCCAACGGCTGGGATTAGCTAATTTTAAAATGTTTCAAAAGCCTTAATCGTATTTGTATGATTTATAAAATATCTAAACCTAATCGTCGGATAGTTGGAGAAATCACGCTTGACGGTTCGAAAAGTATCTCGAATAGAATATTGATTATCCATGCATTGTGCAAAGATGACTTTAAGATACATAAAATTTCGACCTCTAAAGATACTCAAACACTGACAGAACTTTTGAATCAAAAAGACAGTACTGTTTTTGATACCGGTGCCGCAGGGACGACTTTTCGTTTCATGACCGCTCATCTGGCTTTTCAAGAAGGTACTCAGGTATTGACCGGTTCTGAACGGATGAAACAGCGCCCTATCGGTAAACTTGTTGATGCGCTCCGGACATTGGGTTGCGATATTGAATATCTTGAAAACGAAGGGTATCCACCGTTGAAAATTAATGCGCCTAACCTATTGTTAACCAATGAGTTAAGTATTGCCGCGAACACAAGTAGCCAATATATTACAGCTCTTTTATTGGTGGCGCCAACACTGCCTAACGGTTTACGCCTGACGCTTGAAGGTAAAATTGTATCATTGCCTTATATACAAATGACGCTTTCTCTGATGCAGTATTTTGGTGTGACTCATTCTTGGTCAGAGAACACTATTATTGTTGAGCCTCAAGAATATCAAGCAAAAGATATTACTGTTGAAGCAGATTGGTCAGCTGCTTCATATTATTATGCCTTAGCCGCTTTTGCTGATGAATTGGATTTAAAACTGAACGGTCTGTTCAAAGATAGCCTTCAGGGAGATTCGGTAGCGGTAGAATTAGGCTTCCATTTTGGGGTAGATACGACCTATACTGAGGGGGGGCTTCATTTGACCAAAACGGAAGAATCCCCTACTGAATTACTTGAATGGGACTTTGTCAAATGTCCCGATATTGCTCAAACTTTTGCCGTTATTTGCGCTGGCACGGGTGTTCAAGGTTTGTTTACCGGTTTAGAAACGCTTTTTATTAAAGAGACCGATAGAGTGGCCGCTTTAAAAAATGAATTGGCGAAAGTCGGTGTGTCTTTTGTCAAATTACCGGCTAAATTTTCACAAAAATCCCAAAAACAATATTTTTTAATTGAAGGAAAAGCACAATGGGATAAGATTCCGTTGTTTCCTACTTACGAAGATCATCGCATGGCTATGTCTTTTGCCCCATTAGCCATGTTTAATACTATTAAGATTGAAGACCCCTCAGTAGTCGTCAAATCTTATCCTATGTTTTGGGAAGATTTGAAAAAATTAGGATTCGAGATTATAGAAATATAAAGTGCAAATTCTAATTTATTTGCATTAGCAAGCAAGTATAATTACTCTAATTTCTTTTTTATTAATAATAATGTACAAGAATCTAATTATTTTTGTTTTAGCAATAATCTTTTTTGCCAACTGTCATAAAAGAATAGTGAGTAGCGCACCCATTAAGATCGCTGAAGTTATCGTAAATCCTTATCAAAAAACTGTGTCGAAAGATTCTTTTCCCTACGCTTGGTTCGGCACTTGGGCAGGCAATCTGGAAATTTACAACTCGAAAGGATTATCCCAAACCGTTCCGATGCAGCTTGTGAAAGGACCAACGGATGAGTCTGGCGTTTTTCAATGGAATATTATTTACGGCACTGATTTGGAAAAAGGTTTACGACCCTATTTATTACGCACTATTGACGCCTCAAAAGGGTTTTATCAGCATGATGAAATGAACTCTATCAAAATGGAAGCTTACTATCTGGGTGGCAAACTATTTAGTAATTTTATCGTTGAGGGGAATCTTTTAACTTCTATTGAAGAAAAAGAAGGTGATAAAATAAAGTTTGAAATCATATTTGGTAAAGACAAAGCTATCAGTGAGACCGGAGGGAAAGTGGAAAAAGGCGATACTATTTCTACGGTCAAAACACTACCCGTTTTAATTAACCAAAGAGCCATATTAACAAGAATAAAATAAATGACTACTGCCGACTATCAAGAAATATCGTCCACACTGCCACTGGAACCCGGTATTTACAAATTTGTAGATAGCGATGGCAAGATATTATACGTTGGCAAAGCAAAAAACCTAAAAAGCCGGTTATCCAGTTATTTCGGAGAACGCAAAGATAGACAGATGAAAACGCGTGTTTTGGTCAAACACGCTCACCACATTGAATTTACCATAGTTTACAGCGAACAAGACGCCCTTTTGCTTGAATGTGGCCTCATCAAACAGCACCAACCGCGTTACAATGTGATGCTCAAAGATGGGAAAAGCTACCCTTACATCTGCATCAAAAATGAGCGATTCCCCCGAGTTTTCATCACGCGAAGAGTCATAAAAGATGGTTCTTTATATTTTGGGCCCTATACGTCCGCCCAAAGGGTGTATACTTTAATGGATTTGATAAAAAATCTTTTCCCTTTGCGCACCTGTGCTTTTGCCTTGACAAAAGATAATATTGAAAAAGGCAAAATCAAACTGTGTTTGGAATACCATATCAAAAACTGTATGGGCCCTTGCGCGGGTCTTGAAAGCGAAGAGGCTTACAACGAAAAAATTACCCAAATCAAAAACATACTGAGGGGTCAGTTTTTTTCAGTGAAAACACATCTTAAAAGAGAAATGCAAAACCTCGCCGAAAATCTCGAATTTGAAAAAGCGCAGCAAATCAAGGAACGCCTTACCGCCTTTGAAGACTATCAAGGCAAATCAACCGTAGTCAGTTCCACCATTTCTGATGTAGATGTTTTCACCATCGCTACTGACGACAAAATGGCTTATGTGAGCTATCTTAAAGTGGCAAATGGCGCCATTATTCATACCTACATTTTGGAATTGACTAAAAATATGGATGAAGAAGAAGATGCCATGTTGGCTTTTGCCATTCCGTATTTGCGTGACAAATTTAACAGTGAGAATAAGGAAATTTTGGCACCTTTTGACATGACAATTGATGACGCTTCGGTCAGTTTCATTGTGCCAAAAATTGGTGATAAAAAGAAGTTATTGGAATTGGCGCAAAAAAATGCCGAATATTATCTCCTCCAAAAACGCAAACAAGAAGCCCTAAAAGCAGGCAAACAAACATCTGCCGAACGCATTTTGACAACTCTTAAGGAAGATTTACAGATGGATACGTTGCCTTTGCATATCGAGTGTTTCGATAACTCCAATTTGCAAGGCACTAATCCAGTATCCAGTTGTGTGGTTTTCAAGAATGCTAAACCCGCAAAACGCGATTATCGGCATTTTAATGTCAAATCAGTTGAAGGACCCAATGACTTTGCTTCCATGGAGGAGGTTGTGTATCGTCGATACAAACGTATGATAGCCGAAGGGAATACCTTGCCACAATTGATAATCATTGACGGCGGTAAGGGGCAATTATCGTCCGCTATGAAAAGCCTTCGAGCATTAGAGATTGCGGATAAAGTCACTGTTATAGGGATTGCAAAACAATTGGAAGAAATATTTTTTCCAGACGACCCCGTTCCTTTGTATATTGATAAAAAATCCGAATCGCTCAAATTGATTCAACAATGCCGCAATGAGGCACACCGGTTTGGTATTACTTTCCACCGCAACCAAAGGTCTAAGAATTTCATCACCACCGAATTAACTGGCATCGAAGGGATTGGCGAGAAAATTTCGGAAAAACTATTGACGCATTTTGGTTCGGTCAACAAAATAAAATTAGCGACAAAAGAGGAATTAGAAGCCCAAATTGGAAAAAGTGCCACCAAAAAGGTGATTACCTATTTTTTGAAAAATAAAGAGGAAATTTTGTAATGATGAATTTTCAACAAAAAACATCTTCCTCTATTCCAATAAAATTTTGGTCAAAGTCGAGTATCCCCTTTGGTCTTCAACTCTGATGAGGTATAAACCGGCTTTGGTGTCCCCTCTCATTATCGCCGCCGATTGTCCGACAATATCCTGTTCTTTGTGTAAAACAGTTTTTCCAAGTAAATCAAAAAGAGTGATTTTAGCTCGGGATACTGAGGGGGGTAGTTTTAACTCGATTTTATCTTGCACCGGATTCGGATAAATCATCACCCCATCAAGATGGTGAATATCATTAGTTGAAGTTAACCCAAGAGTATCTGTTGTGTAAAGCGCAATCATAACCATCATTTCATCGTCTGACGTGGGGCCGAAAGTCAATGTTTTATCACCACTATTTTTCCAAGTTGCTTGATGAATGAAACCTGTACTCAAATCAACCGGCGCTAAAGGTTGAAAATACCGCATTGGAATGTGTTGATAATCGAAAAAAGGGGAAGCACAAGCCGGTATCCCATTAGGACACGAAGCATCATACATCAGCTCTCCTTTTGTGTTATTCGGCAGCCTTTTAAATATTTTATACCCCGTTCCATACTTGTGCGTATGCCCCATCAAGCCCCACACATAGACTTTTCCCAAATAAATAAAAGAGGCTTCGGCGGTATAAGTTTGATTATTGTTAGGAATAGATATATTGGTATTGGGTATCAATGTGGCAAACATTTCTTGTTTTGCCGTCCCGGTAGGCTGTGTATAGACATTGATAAATGCTTCTGCTTTATACACTTGATTCGCTGAATAATTGATATAATGCGAATTCAGGTCAAGAACCCGATCTTTTTGCCATTTGTAAGCCGTTCGAGCCGGTAGCTTTAAATCCGTGCGCTCCTGAACTGCTGAAACAAGGCTGATATTGGCGTGATTAGCATTGAGCCTTAAGCCCGCCGGAATATTGGTCGCATTGGACGGACTATTGAAGTTATAAATAATAAAATGATGTGAATATTGTGAAATAATATGGTCAATACGATTGACTTCAACATTTTGCGGTAAGTTCAACTCCCATTTTTGGTAATATTCCACTTCATTGCCCGCAGTGCCTTGAGGAGCGAGAAAAAAAGGTCCCATTCTTATCTGAAATCCTTCTCCCGCTGCCGGTGCAGGCGGTGGGGTTTCAAAAGCCGCTAAACCCCTTCCTATGGTATCATAATAGGCGAGAATTCTATTTTCAGGAATCGTAGCCGTTTTTGTAGCACCGTATAAAATCCATTGTCTAATAATTTCTTTCTCCGTTTTTGTCAAACCTGTACCTGACTGTGGCATAGGTGTACCCTCTTCGGCACTTAAAGACGGATAATATGTATCAAAACCATTATTAATTTTATGAAAAATAAAACTTCTATCTGCTCTACCAGCATAAACCCTTTTGTACCCTTTAGCAACAGCCGTGGCATTAGTAGGTGTTACATTAACCAGATTTTTGAACACTTCATTCGGTTTATCGGTGCCAAATCCTTCGAGGTCAAGCCCGCCTGATTTTTGAGCGTTGCTATGACAACTGACGCATTTTGATTGAAAAATGGCGTAAACTTTATTATAAGCATTGATATTTTGCCCCCTCAATATGCTCGAGTTAAGCCAAAGTGTTATGCAGATAAAAAATATTTTTTTCATGAATAATGTTTTTTAATCGGTAAAATGCACGGTTTATACAGAACTGATAAGAGTTGAATTTCAAGTAAAAATAAGAGCATTTTCCTAAATGCTATCATTTAGATTGTCATTATTTAAATCAATTTCCCAAACTATTATTGAACGGTCATCACTTGCCGAAATAAGCCGGTTGTGATGGGTCGTCCATAATAAAGCATTCACTGAATTGATGTGCCCGCCATGCCGTATCGTATTGATGACTTTTAATAATCGTATAAATATGGAATTGTCGTCATTCATGGCTTCTGAATCAGTGTCAAGTTGCCAGATTTTGATGGTTTTATCCCGACTTGCCGTTGCAAAAACATGCGGGTTGCGAGGGTGAAAAACGATTGAGTTAAGAGTATATAAATGAGCAGCAATCTCCACAACTTCTCCACTCTTTTCTAAAGACCATACTTTTAATAAGGCATCGCGCCCTCCGGTTAAAAGTTTTTCACCATTGGATGTGTATCGAACAGTAAAAACCGAATTTTTATGGGCGTCCTTGATAATTCTTTTAATGGTTAAATTCAAATCTAAAAAATAAATATGCCCGTCACTGGCTCCGATTGCAATTTCCTGCCTTTCCCTTGAAAAATCCAAACATCGCAAACTTTTTGAAGACAATTGGATGCTCTCAACAGTTCGTTTGGTGTCAATATCCCAACGAGTCAAAAGACCATCACCTCCTAATGTAAACAATTGATTATCAATGACTTGAATGTGATAAACGCCGAGCCTATGGTGCAAAACATTTTTGTTATTGTTCGTGTTATTCAAATCAATAAAATGCACGCCACCATTCATATTACCCGCAATTATGAGATTTTTGGTAGATATAAAACACAATGAAAAAATATTATACTCTACTTTTGCCAACAATTTGCCAACATCGGGTTGGTTCAAATCCCATTCTACAATCCATCCATCCCCGGCACCCGATAAAATATACTGAGGGGTATGCCCTTGAGCCAAAGCAAACACCGAACCTTGATGACCCGCTAATTGTGCGATTTTATTAATTTTCATTTCGTAAAAATAAGCAAAAAAAAGGAGTATTCCGTTCGTTGGAATACCCCCTCAGTATATTTATATTTTCAAAAAAATTACTTGATTTTGAAAGCTTTTTTCACTTTATCCACATAGTCGAGGTTTTCCCAAGTGAATAGTTCCACTTTCATCTTTTTGGTTTTACCATCTGGTTGTGAGAAAGTTTTTTCCACGATTTCGTTTTTACGACCCATGTGACCATAAGCAGCCGTTTCGCTATACATCGGTTGACGCAATTTCAATCGTTTTTCGATAGAATATGGGCGCATATCAAAAATACTTTCTACAATTTTCGCGATTTCGCCATCACTCATTTTCACCTTCGAAGTGCCATAAGTATTCACATAAATACCCATAGGCTTAGCAACGCCGATTGCGTAAGATACCTGAACCAATACTTCATCGCAAACACCCGCGGCTACGAGGTTTTTGGCAATGTGACGCGTGGCATAAGCTGCAGAACGGTCAACTTTCGAAGGGTCTTTACCCGAGAAAGCACCACCGCCATGAGCACCCTTACCGCCATAAGTATCCACTATAATTTTACGACCGGTCAATCCCGTATCACCGTGAGGACCACCAATCACAAATTTGCCAGTTGGATTGATATGGTAAGTGATTTGATCATTGAAAAGAGCCTGAATTTCGGCCTTCATTTTCTTTTTCACTCGAGGAATTAAGATGTTAACGATATCCTCTTGGATTTTTGCTAACATTGTTTCTTCCTTATCAAAATCATCATGTTGAGTCGAAATAACGATAGTATCAATGCGGATAGGCTGATTGTTATCGTCATATTCAATAGTCACCTGTGATTTAGCATCCGGGCGAAGGTATTTAATTTCGCTATTTTCACGACGCATTTCAGCGAGTTCAATCAACAATTGATGCGCCAAATCAAGTGGCAACGGCATATAGTTATCCGTTTCGCGAGAAGCGTAACCGAACATCATACCTTGATCACCGGCACCTTGCTCTTCAGGATTTTTTCTTTCTACACCTTGATTAATATCAGGAGATTGTTCATGGATAGCCGATAGGATACCACATGAATCTGCTTCAAACATGTATTCCGCTTTAGTATAGCCAATTTTTTTGATGACTTCGCGGGTTATTTTTTGTAAATCAAGAAAAGATTTCGATTTGACTTCCCCTGCCAATACTACTTGTCCAGTAGTAACAAGTGTTTCACAAGCAACCTTTGAAGTAGGGTCAAATGCTAAAAAGTTATCAATAAGTGCGTCAGAAATTTGGTCAGCGACTTTGTCTGGATGTCCCTCAGATACAGATTCGGATGTAAACAAATAAGGCATAATTTCAGTTTTTTAAAAGTCAATTATGAGTTTAATAATAAGTTTTTAAAATAAAAAGTAAAAACACACTTCTATCGAGAGATTTGTTTTATTCTTACAAAATTTTGTTTTGCGGTGCAAAGATAGGAATAGTTTAAAAAAAAAAGAGATAGATTAAAATTTTTGCAAATTTTATCCATTTTATTCGTTTGAGGTATTTTCTAAATACTTCTCAAACGTAAGACGCCGCAATACAGGAGCATTGCGGCGTCTTAATTCTATCTGTTTTAGTATTATTATTTCAACGGTTTTATTTTATAGCCCTCTTTTTTCAATAAATTGACTACTCCATTTTCACCACCTAAATGTCCTGCACCGACAGCGAAGAAAGTGGGTTTCTCGCGCATCGCTTTTACCATCAAGGGAATCCAATTTTTATTGCGGCTGTTGATAAGCATATTTTCGTAATTGCTTAGCTCGCTTTCATCTTCCGATTTTAGCATTTTGCTCATGGCTTCAATGTCTTGCTTTTTATACATTTCGACCATTTTACTTAAATCATCCCCACCTGAACTGCCGCTTTTAACGGCTTTTACTAACATATTGGCTTGAACTTGATAAGGGATGGAATCAAAAATACCCATTTGAAATTCAACCGTTTCTAAGCCACCGAATTCTTTTTTCTGGGTTTCACCCATTTTCAAAAACTCCATTTCATAAGAAGTCGATTTATTGGACTCTGGTACGGAACCCCCTTCGGACATCATTTTTTCGCCGTCGCTTCCCATCATCACACTCAAAAACATCGGCTTGATACGCTCCAGCATTTTGAGCGGTAATCCCAATGTATCAAATTTCCTTTTCACTAAGTCGTAATCATCATTATTCAAAAAATCTTTCAGTTTTTTTCCGTCAGGCATCATGGCTTTGGTGAAAATTGAAATCAATGCCATCGGGTTATTCATTTCCTTCATATTGATTTCAAAAGTCACTTTCTGAGTGCTTTCAAAAGCCTTTTTTGTCGCTTCGGCCAAAAAAAAGTCGTTTTTAGGAATAAGATGTATTGTGCCATATAGATAAGAGGGCTTTGTTAAATCTTTTCCGGTAATTTCCCACAAAAGAGCGTTCTTATCTTCAACAACGGTTGAGGGGGGTGATAGTACTGAGGGGGGGCTTTGCTGAGCTTTAGTTTTGCAAGCTGACAAAAACACTAACAAGAATGCAGCAATTAGAGCACTTAAATTTTTTATTTTAAACATTTTATGGATTTTTTTTATATTTTAGAAACAATTGTACTTATAGATTTAACCGTTTTTCAGTTATTGGCGTCAATATCCATTACAATACTCAAAAGCAGGGTCAAATCTTCATAAAACTCTTTAATTAAATCAAAACTGACATTAGACTGCCAAACGACAGGTTCAAGCAAATCTTTATCTTGTGATACTGCGATGTAAATGTCATTAGCTATAAAGGATATATAAACTTCTTTACGCTCATTTTCATGATATTTCAAAATCGCTTTTTGCATATCATTGGACAAAAAACCTTTCAGATTGGCATTTTGAGTCCTGTAAACAACAAACTCATCACTGAAACGCATATTTGGCGGGTCAAATTCTCGTCCACCTCTTACTGTGAAAGATTTAATGGTTTTGGATAAATACTGCTTCTTATTGCGCGGTAACACTAAAATTTCACCGTCAGGCGATTGAACTTCTCGACGAAAACGTGCATGCAGAAAAACACCTCTGAAAACATCATCCAGTCGATTGCGAACAGGAGAAAACTCTTTAACGGAAAGTTCACTCATTTCAAACTCTAACTCGCCCATTTCGCCGGTGATATAATCTTCACCGATGTAGTCGGGTGCCACAGTATTAAACAAACGGCTGGCGGCAAAAGTTTCAGGCGAGATAGCGCCCTTTTCAGAATATTTGAGCGGAATGTTGAAAGTTACGTCATTATCAATAAAATCAAGAAGCAAGGTTACTATTTTAGGTTTAAAAGTGTTGCGAAAAGTGTCTAATTCATTAAAAATATAGGTGATATACATGACCAAGGGTATCATCATGGCTAATGTTATCACTAAAATATTGATATAAATCTGTAATAAAAAAATACTTAAAAGCAGGAGAAATGAAACACCCAAAAATAGCAACAAGCGATGCCGATGCCGTTCCATCCGCATTAGTTCCGGATGTATCGTATGGTTGTAAAATTGCCGTAAATCATTGAGTGTTTGCATGAGCATTTTAACAAAAGTCTCAAATTATATCAAGTCCCGTTGGTATGTTATTCTCAAAATTTGAGGGATACTGAGGGGGGTAGAAATATCTCAATTAAGCGATATTCTTATGACTAATTTCGAGTTTTCTCACATTTTAAAATAAAATATTGGTTCTAAGAAAAGGGGGTTTGATACTCTCTAAATAAATTAAAATAAAAAAGCATGTATGATACAATAAAAAAGCAGCTGTTAAGCTGCCTTTTGTCATCATTAAAAGGATTTTCCTGTTCGTTTTTCATAATCATTTATAAAATCTGTCAAAATACTGCTGACAATATCTTTTACGAATGAGCGCTCCATTTTAGCAATGGATTTAAGCTTATCAATTTTTTGGCTCTCGACCATAATCGTCAGGCGCTTGATAGCAGCATGGTCAAGTCCTGCCAACGAAGTATCAATTGTGCTGCGAATTAATGCATCCAAACCGCTCAGTGGTTGTTTATATGAGCGTGGCTTATCATCTTCAAATGGGTCGTCTATGCCAGCCATTCGCCGCAATTTACCGACTTTTTCTTCCACTGCTTCAGTAAAAGCCTCTTGAAAAAGAGAATCAAGGTCAGATGTAAAATTTTTGGACGTGGCACGGCGTAATGTAGGAGAAGATACCACGTTCTTATCCTCTAATACTGAAGTTGATAGCCCTTTTTGCTCAGCGGAGGTGCTTTGTACCATTTCCCTTTGTTCTTCTTTGATTTCGAACAAGGAATCTAATCCGCTTGAAAATTTCTTTTTGCTCACGACTATAAATTAAAAAATGAATATTAGAAATCTATTTAATAAAATAAGGTGTCAATAATACCGAGGGGGTATTATTCGACCGCTACTTTTTCAGTCCTCTCCAGAAGCTCTTTGCAAAGGTTCAGATAATCCTCTGCGCCCGGGCTTTTGGGATTGTAAGCAAATATATCTTTGCGCTGAGCCGGGGCTTCTGCCAGAGCAACATTATCCCGAATGTGGGTTTTAAAAACCTTTTCACCGAAATATTTGTAGATAGTTTCGACGACATCTCTATTCAATACGCGGCGATTATCATACATAGTGGCGACTACGCCACATATTTCAAGGTTTTTATTCAACCTGAATTTGACTTTATCAATGACCTGCTTGATTTTTGCTAAGCCTTGAAGGGCTAAAAATTCTGCTTGCAATGGTATAATCACAAATTGGCTGCTGGTCAGTGCGTTCAATGTCAATAGTCCAAGAGACGGCGGACAATCAATTAAGATAAAATCATATTTATCTTGCAAAGGAGCGAATAATTCACGAAGAATATATTCACGCCCGGCTTCATTAATAAGCTCCATCTCTGCACCTGAAAGGTCGAGCGAAGAAATAATGACATCGAGATTAGGCTTTGCAGTAAATGGTTCAAGCTCTGATTCACCGCGTAAGGCTTCATAGATAGTGACTTTTTGGCGGGGAATACCCAAAGAAAGGGTCAAATTCGCCTGCGGGTCAAGGTCAACGAGCAATACTTTCTTTCCCAGTTCAACTAAGCCTGCGCCAATATTAATGGCGCTTGTGGTTTTTCCAACACCTCCTTTATGATTGAGTAACGAAATAATCATTCCCATAGATGTACGAATACTGTTTGAAACGTGAAGTTAGTTCTTTAAATAAATTTTTACAACAAAAAAATATCTTGAGGTAAAATTATACTTTTTTCAGTCTCTTTCATAATAAAAAAGTTGAGATAAAGCCAAATTTTAGGATTTGAGACCTAAATTGTAGATTTAACCGATTCTATTACTGTTTTATCAATTTGAATAAATGACATTAAAAGGATAATTTCTTCCTGAATACTGACAGTTTTATCGGTATTATACCATTTTTGGACCTCCGTTTTCATCTCGTTAAAATATGCCGCTCTTTCCTCTTTTGTCATAACAAGCATTTTGATTTTCTCTTCTAACACCCTATCTTGTAAAGCCTTCGGACGCGGTCCCCAATGACCTAAAACATTGCCTTCTCCATCTAACACCAGCAGGATTGGAATTGAACGACTTTTATTCGTCGGAAAAGCATCCATAATATCAAGATGTTCATCCCTGAAAATCAATCTATGTTGTATCAATGGATTTAGGGTAGCCATTTTTTCAATTACCGGCACTATCTGAGCGGCATCTCCACACCACCCTTCAGTAATGACAAGCCATGTGAAAGGTTGATTGATTTTCGACAAATTCACCATTGAATTTGCGGTCATCCGTGTTGTCTTATCAAGCCGGTGCATCCGTTGAAGGTTCATCTCCGTGTAATGCAGTATTTCAGGCGAATTATGATAACCCGTCGTTGAAGTTTGCCCCTCGCTCAGCAGCATTTGCACTTTTTGAACGTATTCTTGATAAGTTATAACTGCCTTTATTACTTTCTCCTCGATTCTTTTCATATTTTTATTTTGCAAGAGCTTTTGCTTTACCCATTTCGTTTAGGATAAAATTTTTATTAAGTATTCTCATTTCAAACCTCAAAAATAGGCATACAAAATTGAAAATTAGGTTTGAATTAGAATTTTTCACTTGAAAGGTCTAATTTCGCTGCGAATTTTAATCAAATCTTTTATTTTTATCATAATTAATCTAAAAAATGAGAAAATTGTTTCTTCTTGTATTAATTTTTTCTACCTGCATGACAGTTGGTAATGCTCAAAAATTAGGACATATTAATCTTGGCAACCTCCTCTCGGAGATGCCTGAGGCTGCCCGTGCCGATAGTACATTGGTTCTTTACCAAAAACAGGAGTCATTGAAAGGTGATTCAATCGCTGTTCTATTCCAAAAAGAATATAAAGTATTTGTAGAAGCCTATAACGCCGGTACTTTATCTGCAACTCAAACCCAAAAACGTCAGGAAGAATTACAAAAACAACAACAAATCATCCAAGCTTACGCTAACGATGTGCAACAAAAGGTTGAAATTTTAAGAAAACAACTGCTTCAACCCCTACTAAATAGATTGGATGATGCTATACGAGCGATTGGTGCAGAAAATGGTTATACAGCTATTTTCGATACAAGTGGCGGTTCTCTGCTTTATGCGCAAGAAAGTGAAGATGTAACCCCCCTCGTTAAGAAGAAATTGGGCATACAGTAAGAAATACTTTAGGCTAATATCGGATGTGACAAAAAAAAGGCTATCTTAACTGTTATTGATTTTTGAATTACAAAGTTATCTCTTGAAAATAACTTTGTAGCAAAAAAAATCGTTTAACTATTAAGACAGCCTTATTTTTAAGCAAAAAACAACGTTCTTATGCTATTACCCAACCCAAATGTAACCACCGTCATTGGTGCCACCGCTTTGAGTCTTAGGATTTCTACAGTTTTGAATCTTAATGATATTCACTTTCATTTCTTTGTGGATCGGCTTTGGTTTATGTTCTCTAAATGAGACATGTGAACAAATATTATTTCAAATTAACGACTATTTTTCAATAAAGATATTCATTTTGTGATGTTTTGCTTATCGTTAACATATTGATTATCAATTATTTATGAAAATAATAAACATTTTTATAATCAATAATGTTAAAAACAAATTAAATGCGTAACTAACTAATAGTCACTGTATTACTTTTCAACAATAATGCCAAAAAATTATTTATTTTATATTTAAAATAAAATTTATTTAAATTTTATTACTCTGTCATTCGTGACATTTTCCCGCATATAATCAAAGATGGCTTATCAAAGTATTTTCAATTTGCCTCCAAGCCCGATCGTTCAACTGAGCGATCCGGAAATTAACCACCTCGGTATCAATCTTTTTATCAAACGAGATGATTTGATACACCCCTCCGTACAAGGTAATAAATGGCGCAAATTAAAATACAACTTATTGAAAATCAAAGAGTTAAACAATCCAAAACTTGTGACTTTCGGGGGTGCATTTTCCAATCATATCTATGCTACCGCTGCCGCCGGTAAACTATTCGAAATTGAAACTATCGGTGTCATCAGGGGAGAGAAAACTGCCCCACTCAATCAATCTTTAGTTTTTGCTGAACAGTGCGGTATGGACTTACATTTTGTCAGTCGCTCTGAATTTAGAAATAAAGATATTATTGCCCGCAATATTTGCGGAGCATTCAATGAGGTATATGTGTTGCCCGAAGGAGGAACTAATGAATTGGCTTTACGGGGTTGTATCGAAATAGTAGAAGAAATTAATCAGCAATTGCCTTTTTTGCCGGACTTTATAGCCGTTGCGTGTGGAACAGGCGGCACTATTACCGGAATTATTAAAGGTGCTGATAAAAGTCAGAAAGTTATTGGTTTATCTGTCCTAAAAGGTAGTTTTATCATAAATGATGTTGCAAACTTACTATCTCAAAACCAAACGCCATTCAGTTCATCTCAAAAAAATGATGAACACACTGAAATTATTGATGGAATATCTCCGACAGATGATATTTGTTCTTGGACAATTAACTCGGAATACCATTTTGGCGGTTATGCGAAATGGGCGCCGGAATTAATAACATTTATTAATCGTTTTAGAAGACTTCACAATATTGCACTTGACCCGGTATATACAGGTAAGATGTTTTTTGGCTTATTTGATTTGATTAAGAAAGGACATTTCCCGAAGAGCTCTACGATTGTGGCCGTTCATACAGGCGGACTACAGGGAATAGAAGGATTTAATGCCATAAAATTGAAAAATAGCCCTTTGCAAATTGATGTAGATTAAGCTGGATTGTTATCGCTGTTCTCATTCCAGATTTCCCATCCTTTCTCCGCTTGAAAATGAAGCATATCCAAACCGTTTTTCACTTTCGCGCCTTGAGCCATCCCTTTTTTCATAAATGTTGTGACTTCCGGATTATACACTAAATCATACATGAAAAACTCATTATCAATGCTTTTATAGGGTATTGGGGGACACCCCTCAGTATGCGGCGACATGCCCAACGGTGTTGTATTCACTATCAAGTGATGGGTTTGCAGGATAGAGTCATTCAAGTCATCATAAGTCAAACTTTTTTCTTGGGCTTTTCTTGAAATGTACACATAGGGGATTTTCAACTCTTTCAAAGCATAAGCCACTGCTTTGGCAGAACCGCCTGTTCCGAGTATGAGGGCTTTCAAATCATCTTTCAAATGTGCTCCATTCAACAACTCTAAAAGTGATTTTTGAAACCCATAATAGTCCGTATTGTAGCCAATCAGCTTTCTGTCGTTAAACTTGATACAATTGACAGCTCCGATTTCTTGTGCCGTTTCATGCAAGGTGTCAAGAAAAGGGATGACGGATTCCTTATACGGAATAGTCACATTCAATCCGGCAAAATAGCGCTGCCCTTCAGGGCTATCCGGCGTAGTTGTGTATGTTTGGATTAATTCAGGAAGCTTTTCAATGGTTTCAATCGGGAATAATTCATATTGCCAGTCTTTTGTCAGTCCTTCTTTTTCAAACTTTTGAGTAAAATATTTTTTTGAAAAAGAATGGCTCAAGGGATAACCGATTAAACCTAATAATTTCATAATTAGAAGGTTTTTAAACGGTTAATATTTCTTTTTCTTTTATTTCAATAAATTTTTCTACTTTTTCAATAAATCGGTTAGTTAAAGCTTGTATTTCTTCTTCTTTTTTCTTGCCAATATCTTCCGCTAAACCATTTTTAATGGCTTTTTTCAAATCCTCCATCGCTTCACGCCGCGCACTGCGCACACCGACTTTACTTTCTTCGCCCACATGTTTGGCTTTTTTAGCCAATTCTTTGCGCCGTTCTTCTGTCAGAGGAGGGATAGACAGACGAATAATTTGCCCGTCATTTTGCGGTGTAATGCCCAAAGCTGCTTCAAAAATGGCTTTTTCAATGGGTCCGAGCATATTTTTTTCCCAAGGTTGAATGACGATAGTCCGAGCATCTGCCATCGCAATATTAGCTACTTTACTGATTTGTGTAGGTGAGCCATAGTAGGGCACTAATATATTATTTACCAAATCACTATTGGCTTTGCCTGTTCGTATTTTGGCAAGTTCATTTTGAAGATGCTCAATGGCATGATTCATTCCATCTTCGGCAATTTCAAAAATCAGATTAATTTCAGATAAATCCATAAATGATGTTTTATATGACAAAAAGTATTAAAGAGAAAACGTTATTTTTTAAAAATTATAAATGACCTGTTCCCTGTTCAGCTTTATTTCGTTGGTTTCTTCCAATCTTTTGATGATTTTCTCAACATTTCCATGCACTGAAAGTTCCTGATTGTGTAGCAAAATATAGTTTTTCAATAAATTCAAATCAATCGGACGATTGCCGGAACGAATTAACCGGCGCACAGTTTCTTTTGCTGTTTCATCTATCAGTTTGGGGTCGCCGGTTCCTTCTCCACTTGCTGCGACTTCGCTGCTGCGTTCGCCATATAAGCGAGAAATCAATTCTACCGTTTCTTCCACTTGTGGCTCCAATTTTAGGCCATTCTCTTTCTCAATTGAATGCTCATAATGTCCAAAAGAGTCTTCACGAAGAGGTGGGTCTTTCTCCATGCCTTGCTGACGCACGCGGATGCAAGAACGTCCGGTAGAGTTGATAAAATTCACTAAGGGGTCAAAGGCATTATCATTCGATAAAATGGCAAATTCTACATCACTGCTGATTTTTTCGTGCAATTTACCCATCAAAAAACAAATATGATAGTTCAGGTCATGCAAAGAAGCACCTCCCACCTCAATCCACTTAACATTGCTACCCATCCGCTGAATGTCTTTAACAAGGACAAAAGGGATTTGCTCGATATCCGAACCAACAAAAACAAATACCTTATCACAAACCTTTTCAAGTTTTTTGAATTTAATTTGTTTGAGGGTTTCAAAATCTAAAAAGACATAGCGGCGTATATGCGTAGCCATAATTCAATAGTTTATAAAAATTGATAAAAACCGTTAGTAGTTCTTGAAAAAACAAGGGGGCTGATATAAAACGCTAAATTAATATTTTCCTCTTTTTATCCAAAATTTAAGCGAAAATAAATAATCGTGGAACGGGAGTTCCGCCCGGCGATGTATCTTTGTGTTATGAATTGGAAAACTGCCCTTGATGGGTTTAAGGTATATTTGATGCTCGAACGCTCACTCTCCGGCAACTCGGTGGAAGCCTATATCAGAGATGTTAACAAACTCCTGCAATACATGGAGTTGAAAGGCAATATTTACGAGCCAACAAAAGTTCCCCCCTTAGTAGTAAGTGAATTGATGGCTTACCTGAATGAGTTGGGTTTAGAATCAACCTCGCAAGCCAGAACGCTTTCGGGGTTAAAAACATTTTACAAATACCTGTTACTCGAAGATTTGCTCGATGTAGCACCCACCGACCTCATCGAAGCCCCCCGTTTAGCTCGTAAAATACCGGATGTTCTATCGTTTGAGGAAGTAGAGCAAATTTTATCCACAATCGACCTTTCCAAATCGCAAGGTTTGCGGGATAGGGCTATTGTAGAGATTTTGTATGCTTGTGGTTTGCGGGTGAGTGAATTGATTAATTTAAAAATATCGAATCTCTACTTCCATGAAGGCTATATCACGGTTATCGGTAAAGGCAATAAAGAACGCCTTGTGCCAATTGGGAGCGATGCTATGAAACATCTTGGGTTTTACCTTGAACACGTGCGTAAAAACATCAAAACAATGCCTGAATTCGATAATTTTGTATTTCTTAATAATCGCGGTAAGCCTATCAGCCGCATCTGGGTTTTTCTGATTATCAAAGAAGCAACCAAAACAGCCGAGATTGAAAAAAATGTCAGCCCACATACTTTCAGACATTCATTCGCTACTCATTTGATTGAAGGTGGCGCGGATTTGAAAGTCGTACAAGATTTATTGGGACATGAAAGTATCACAACCACAGAAGTATATACGCATTTAGATACTGAATATTTGCGCGAAACCGTTTTGATGTTTCACCCACGCAACCAGCATAAGTCCAAAACTATTGAATAATTTTTTTCGGGCGATGCTGTTTAAAAAACATTCACAAATAATTGATTTTCAATAAAATACATGTCTTTGTTTAATAAAATTTTTATTCTCATTGGCACAACGGCTTACCTTTTTCAAAGCTGCGCCAATATCGGACAACTTAAGGGTGGGGCTAAAGATACCACTCCCCCCCAAATAGTGAAAGAGAAATCAACACCTAATTTGCAAACCAATTTCAAAAAACAGCCTATCATTTTAACGTTCAATGAATGGGTAAAATTAGAAGATGTTTTCAATCAAGTTGTTGTCTCACCGCCACTCAATGAGCAACCCGAAGTCACTTTAAAAGGTAAAAAACTGCTTTTTGAATTTGCAAAAGAGGAAGTGCTCAGAGAAAATGCCACCTATACTATCAGTTTCGGAGATGCTATAAAGGATATTACCGAAAATAATCCGGCTAAGAGCCTGCGTTTTGTTTTTTCTACGGGCTCAACTATTGACTCACTCGTAGTGACCGGACGTGTAGTCGATGCGCTAACGGGGCTTCCTACTGAGGGGGTGGTTTTGATGCTATACGACAACCTCGCCGATACTGTAGTGAGAAAAATAAAGCCTTTTTATTTTGCTAAAACAGACAAGGAAGGTTTTGCTAAAATTGAAAATGTGCGATCCGGTACGTTCAAAGTGTTTGCTCTAAAAGACAACGATTTGAATTATCTTTTTAATCAAGATGCTGAAAAAATAGGTTTCCCGGATAATAACCTCGTTATCAGTTCAGATAACAAAGATTTTTTGAAACAAGATACTATTACACGCAGTGATTCGCTGCAACGCATCGTTGATTCGGTTGCGGCGGCTAATTCTACCCTAAAAATACGCCTTTTTGAGCCGATTAAAACTTTGAAGATAAATAGCCGCGAAACGGATAGATATGGCGTTGTGAAACTTCTTTTTAACCAAGAAGTTAAAAAGGCAGATATTTCTTTCGACAATGTTAATCAATCTGGATTCACTGAATTGTCACGTGATAGTGTTTTGGTTTGGTACAATCAGGCAGATGAAACGCCTTGGAATATTTATTTTAAAGGAGAAAAACAAGCAGATACTATTCGTATCAGACCAAGAGGTAAAGGCGATTTTATAAAAAGGGGAAAATTGACACCCATCAGCACCACCTCAACCATTTTGAAAACGCCATCTTTGCCGATTCAGATTATGTTCAATTATCCTATTCAAAAAATTGATACACAATTGATAAAATTAACGGATACGGCGAACTTGGCGATACCCCTCAGTATAGTAACAGATTCAACCTCAAAACGCAAAATTCAATTGATTGCCAATTGGCAAGATGGCAAGCAATATGTGTTGAGCGTTTTGCCCAATGCTTTGACAGATATTTACGGTTTTAAAAATGATACAATTGTTTCAAAGATAAACATCCTGAATAAAAAAGATTTTGGCGATGTCATTGTTAAAATTGATGGATTTAACAAGGAAAAAAGTTATATTTGTCAACTTTTGAATGGCAGCGGTATTATTGCGTCCGAATTTTTCGTTGATAATAAAACTAATATTGAAAAACGCATTGAATTACTACAACCTGACCAATATTCAATCAAAATCATTGAAGATTTGAATAAAAATCGCCTCTGGGACACCGGCGATTATGATAAAAAACAACAGCCGGAACGCATTTTTTTGAAAAAATCAGAAGAACCGTTGAGAGCGAATTGGGATTTGGAGATTGTTTACAGTTTAGAAAAGTGAAATATAATAATGATACTTCGTGCAGAAAATTTAAATAAATTCTATGGCGCCCGCCAAGTTGTCAAAAATGTAACGGTAGAAGTCAATCAAGGTGAAATCGTGGGGCTTTTGGGTCCTAATGGTGCCGGCAAAACGACTTCATTTTACATGATAGTGGGTTTCATAAAACCTAATTCAGGCGCAGTGTATCTTGATAATGAAGATATTACGCACCTTGCCATGTACCGACGAGCTCAAAAAGGTATTGGCTATTTGCCTCAAGAACCTTCGGTTTTCAGAAAGTTGAGCGTAGAAGATAACATCAAAGCGGTACTTGAAATGACGATTCTCAGCCCAAAGGAACAAAAGGATTCTTTAGAAAATCTGATTGATGAATTTAATTTGCATAAAGTTCGTAAAAATAACGGTGACACCCTCAGCGGAGGAGAACGCCGCCGCACCGAAATTGCGCGCGCTTTGGCAACATCACCGAAATTCATCCTCCTTGACGAGCCTTTCGCCGGAATTGACCCGATAGCAGTGGAGGACATTCAATATATTGTTGCTAAATTGAAAACAAAGAATATTGGTATCTTGATCACAGATCATAATGTGCAAGAAACTCTCTCCATAACCGACCGAGCGTATTTGATGTTTGAAGGTAGTATTTTGAAAGCAGGCACTGCCGAGGAGCTTGCCGCCGATGAAATGGTACGAAAAGTCTATCTCGGTAAACATTTTGAGTTGCGAAGAAAACACATTGAGGTATAACCCTATTTTCAAATTTTTGATAGCATCTATCAATAAAAATTAAACTACCTGAAAATTATGACAGAAGATAAAAAACTCAAAAAAGTAGTTAAAAAGAAAAAAACCGTTGAAAAACTCAATATGGGCATCAACGAATTTGGTGAACTCACCACGAATATCAACTTGGAGGATATTAATAATTTTTTAGATAAGAACGTTGAGGATAAAAAACTAAACGAAAAAAAAAATAAAGAATAAAATAGCTATGGATAGTGGCAAGAAATCAGTCATAGGTAATGGGTCATAATGGACTCTCCGGCTATTGCTAATAGCCTAAACCCATTACCCATTTATAACCCCTATCTCACTACTCTTCCTTTCCAAATATACTTTTTTTTCACATTCGACCATAAGCCCACAAAAATGATGTACAGTAAGTGAATGAATTGAGACTGTAAAAAAGAAGGCATCAAATCTTGTCGGCTAAAAAAACGGGTCATAATGCGTAGAAAAATGTAGTCGAAGCTGACTTTTATCCCCATTTGTATTAAAAAAAGCAGAAAAAAGGGATAACCCAAAATAATAGATAGAAGCAAATTAAACACAATATTGCTATAAAAAAGGAAAACAGCCACAAGCTGAAAAACGGTGAACCCCTCAGTATAGCTCGAAGATTTTGATGCCCAGCGCAACCTTTGGCTGAAAAATTCCTTCAGATTGGGTTTAGCTTTTGTGAAAACGGTCGCTTGAGGGTTTTTTAAAAAACCCAGCGATGAAGGAAAAAATCGGGCTATTTTCTGCATCAAAAGCATATCATCTCCACTCGCTACATGGTCAATGCCTTTGAATCCGCCCACTTCAAAAAATAATTCTTTTTCATAAGCCAAATTCGCACCGTTACACATGTGCGTAAAATTACCTTGCACACCCGCACCGGTGATACCCATCATACCGATATAGTCCAAAGACTGGAATCGTTCAAAGAAAGATTGTTCTTCATAAAAATTAACCGGAGCTGCAATGAATCTTTTATCTTGAGTTTCATAAAATTGAGCAATCAGGTGGAGCCAATTCTCGCCAGCAATGCAATCCGCATCTGTCGTGACTATCAAATCTCCGTTGGCTTCGTCAATAGCGGCTTCAATAGCGCGTTTTTTATAAGGCTGGTTTTCACCTAATTTAATATAATTTTTCAACTCAATGAGGCGCACATTGCGTTGATTAAAATCGAGAACACATTGAGGGGTCGAATCTTCTGAATGATCATCAATCACTATGATTTCAAAAAGGTGTTCCGGATAATTACCACCGACAATAGATGTGATACATTTTAAAATATTATCTTCTTCATTGCGTGCTGGAATGAGAACAGAGATGAGTGTTTTAGGTATATAAATATCATTTTCAGGGAAATAGGGCAGTGAATTCCAATGTTTTATATACAAAACAAAGAAATAAGCATAAAGAAAAGCCAAGCTCAAAGAAAGAAGCCAATAAGAGGTATATAGCACAGATTAAAGTTGGTTTGGATAAAAATATCTCTTTAAAAGTAGGGTTTATTTAGAGTCAAATAAATTATCGTAAGGATTATTTTTTTCCTTATCCTAAACTACTGTCTAATAAAAAAAACTAAAGTATAAAA
>JANPGW010000169.1:0-19177 GCA_031424115.1 Saprospiraceae bacterium
GGTGCCATTGCCATTGCTGTCCACCCGGCCAAAGCTGCGCGATAGCAACCCGCCCTGGTTCAGCGCGTTCACCTCATCCAGTGACAGTTTGCCATCGCCATTGCTGTCCACCTTTTCCACCAGCGCCTCAAACATCGCGCGGGGATCGGCGCCGCCAAAGGAGGATGCCCGGGGCGGCGGAGCCATGGCAGTGGGTCGCGCCACCGGGTTGGCGACCGCTGCAACGGTCTGGGTCTGCATATGCAACAGAGCCGTGCGCGTGGCATTTGCCGCGCCGGAAAGGGAAGAAACCTTCATCGAGCATTTCCTTTCTGAAAACACCCTTTGAAACTATGCTTAATGGGTCAACGAAACCTTAAGGCCCACTCTGGGGCCCATCGTGAAAACGCATCAAATTTGAAGGAAATGCGCCGGACTGCGCAGGTTCACCCGGCCTTGGCCAGCGATTGCAGCAAATCGGTATAGCGTTGGGCACTGCTGCTGACCGTGGCATCCCCGGTCTGGGCGAGGACGGTTTGAAGCAGCCGTCTGTTTTGAAAGCCACAATATAAGGTGTCGAAAAATCGCCGTTACAATTCGATTTTAACTCCAAATCATAATCGCTGCATTCAGTTAAATCGTTGATACTGAGGGGTAGCACCAAAGGATTTACAACTATCCAATTGGCATCATTTTTACGGCGATAACGCACCTGAAAGCTCGCTCCCGGGGGGGGCTTGAATGAAATTTGAGCATTTGATATGGTTGTTGAAATTGACAAACCCGAAGGTTGTTGACAACTGGCGCAGTTGCTCAATACTTTTTGCAAGGTTTTAAAGGCGTTGACCCGACCGCCCGTTTTTATTTTATTCATCAATTCAGGCTTCACATCAACACTTCTCAGTATCCAATCTTTCAGCAATAATGTAGCCGTTTTAGGGTTGGTTTTCGATAAATTGATAAAATCCGTGCATGGGGTAGCATAAGCCAAGGCTGCAATCCCCGTTACTATCGGACAAGCGAAGGAGGTACCTTCATCCGTTATATAACTCCCATTTTGAGCAGTTGTGTAAACAGCAACGCCCGGAGCCGCAACATCAACATGATTTACACCATAGGCTGCGCCACTGTCTTTCAAATCATTTCTATCTGATGATGTCACTATCACTAAATAATCACTGGGGCAAGTAGAAGGCAAATCTCCGGCAATATCAACGTTGGTATTGGTATTGACGGTTGAACCGACACTCAATATGCCGGCATTACCCAATGAATCATACATGGCGCACCAAAGAGGAGCATCAATTGGGAAGCCATTCGTTCCGAAACTTGAATTGGTAGCAACTACAAAAGCGCCTTTTTTGCCATTGGTTTTTTGGTATAATCGGCGCATGACGAGCGCGTAATTATAAGCTGCTACAACATCCGCTTCAGTACCATTATCAGTATCTATTTTGATGCTCATCATTTTGACTTTCCAATTCACACCTGTAACACCCCTGTTGTTATTACCTGCCGCACCTATCATACCTTCAACTTTCACAGCATGATTACCCCCTGAAATAGAATCATTCAGGGTTTTTGTATTCCAACCTTTAAAATCATCGACAAATCCATTGAGATCATCATCAATACCATTGTTAGGAATTTCTTTCCAATTAAACCAATGATTGGGCTGAATATCTGGGTGTGTCGGCTCAAAACCATTGTCTATGACCGCTACGACAATGGTATCACCGTCAGTTGTCATGCCGCCCGTTGTAATATCCCACGCCTGGGTTGCTTTAATATCAGCCCCGGCAATGCCACCGGATTGTCCTGTATTTAACAAATGCCATTGGTTATTGAATTGCGGGTCATTGGGTAGTGTGGTCAATATGGAGCGCAATTCTACATAATGGTTCAGTTGAGCGTTCGATACTGAGGGGTGGCTTCTGAGAACAGTAAGGAGTATCCTTTCGTCCGCATGTTCGTCTAATTGAAGTTGCCAGATGTTCAAATCTTCTGAAAGGCAACGAGTTGATACCAATTCAGCTTTGTGTCTGTTAATAATCTGTGGTAAATCCGTAATTTTAAGATTGTTTAACAATTGTATAAGTATCTGCCCTTTAACATGGTCTTGTTTTTGAGCAGCAAGGAAACTGAATATATGTAGAAAGACTAACAACAAAAAAACTCTTTTCATACTTATTATTTGGTTGTGTTAAGGCTTTGCTTGTGATTAGATTGTTGACAAAACTACGATTTTATATATTATGAAGTTGGCTAAATCGGCAATTAATCTTTCAAAACGCTTTTTTGGTATTTTATATCTTAGACAATCATACGAAACCTTAGTAAAAAACGTTAATAAATAAAATGAAAAATATCACAATGGTTTTAAATAAAATATTTTTAGCTGCTTTTTTCTCATTACTGAGTCTGTATAGTATGGCTCAAACTGAAAGTCAACCACCCCTCAGTAAGTCTGAGTTTGAAAAAAATTATCAATGGCGCATTGAGCAATCCCAAATTGCCGGTCAATATATTCCCAAAGACTTGCCGGATGCCATTGAAGAATTGAATAAACTCACCGATCAAGTTTCCCGTGATAAGTTCAAAACACTGAACGAATTTGATGCTGAACATAAAATGTATTTCAGCCTCGTGCGTTGGGTTTGTACCAATTGGGGTTTTTATGAAGGCTCTCGTTTGTCTCATTATTTGAAAGAAGTCGGAATCAGTTACCCCGAAGACCAAGCCGTTTCTATCATTCTGGCTTGGCACCGTAGCCTCAATAAGAAGGAAATTAATTTTAAACAAATTAGGGATAGAATGGTTGAAAAGCGCCAAAAAGAACGCGAAGAACGCCTCAAAAACGGTAAAGTGATTAAAGAAGAAATTAAAAAGCCCAATACTGCTTCGGCTGTAAAAAACTAAGCCCTGCCGGATGAGATGCCTAACCTAAATATTTTTCTTACCTTTGTTGCCTCAAATCCATAAAAAAGAGATGTATGTTGACTATTGGTATAATCAAAAATGATAAGTGGGCACAGTTTTTCCGAAATCGTTTAGAACAGCTTATTCAAAATAAAACGAACCAAAAAACAAGTATTGTTCATTTTGACAATGAAAAAGAACTCTTCAATGCTCTTGTGGCAGGAGAAATATCAGTCGCTCCTCGCCCTCTTTGGCAATTACCCACGGCTTTGCCCAAAGGTATAGTTGTTACAGCATTGAGTGAACGTGAATCGCCATCTTACAGTCTGATAATACCTCACGATAATGTAGATACCTCTCAAATGCTCTCTTTAAAACTTAGCTCAAGGGTAGGTTTTTTTAATGACATTTGTCGTCTTCAATTTCAGGAATTCAGAGCGGATTTACTGACAGATACGCTCAATATATGGACAAATGAAGCCCTTAATGAGCTCCATAAAGGCAATTTTGATGCTTGGGTGATGCCTACAATGGACGTCCAAATTCATGATTTGACTGAAAATGAGTATCATATCATCCGCTTTAATCCTAAAGAATTGATTCCTGAACCCGGATTTGGGGTAACTGCGTTTCTAACTGCCGAAGACGATATTCCAACGCGTCTTTTGTTAAAGTCAATGGATAAAAATGAAAATATCAGTCCGTATAAACCCATCTCGACCATAACGAATGTAGAAAGACGACTCAAGCAACTTTTTAATGATGCTTCTATAGCCGCATATTGTGAACGAGACAAAGCTTCCAATTATCATTTACTTGCCGCTGTCATGATGGGTGGACAATTGAAAAAAGCGCGACTTTCACAAAGTACAAATTTTGAATTGGCTGAACGTTGCTATGAAAAGCTCATTTCTTCAACCGAAAATAAATATTAAATGACTTTTATAAAATTAACGTCCCCTTTCCGTTTTTACAAATTGTGCGTTGTTTGTTTTGCAGTTTGTTCACTTCTCTTGTCATGTAAAAATGACAACTCCGGAAAGTGTAAATTTGGTGACCCCACAGCTATGTTTTCTGACACAATGTCAATGGTCAAAAAACACCATTTTGAAGTAAAAGACAAAACTGGCGTAGAATTAGCCGCCTTCAAAAACGGGATGATGCTGGAAGTCGAACAATCCGGTTGCAATGACATCCATCAACAGTTTACATTCATCCTGCCGGGTGATTTTTCAAAATCGGATGATGCTTTCTGGAAGACTTTAACAGTAAAAAATTTCCGGTTATTAGCAGCCTCTTCACCCAAATTATTCCCTTTCAACGGCTGGGCGGATGCCATAGAAGGTGTTTTACCCAAAATGAAGTTAGCGGAGCCCATTGAAGTGGACAAAGGCGTACAGGTTAGAATAGATAAAATATTGAGTACAAATCAAGCGATGCTCGTTGTTCTATTATCTCAGTAGCCCGCATTTTAATCCGAAAAAAAAACATAAAATAGAAAAAGGATGTTAATCCCAAAAAAGAAAAATGAAAACAACCTCATTTTCCCCTATTCTGATTCAACATTTTAAACACATACACCATAAACCGATAGCTCAGCCAAGTAAAAAGGGCAAATGCGGCTAAACAAGCTATGAGATACAGAAACGCTTCAATTTTTGTCATGATATAAAAATTTTAAAAATGTAATGTTGCTGCCAAACTGGGCAATATCGGCAATTGGTCAACCCTTGAAAACCGCACCCGGTCAAAATAAAAAATATTCCGCCTATCATACGCATTGGTTGCAGAAGCTACAACTTCCATTTTAACATACTTTGTAAAATGAATCATTTTTTTTACCGACACATCCAAACGGTGATAGTCCGGTAATCTACCACCATTCCGCGTGGGCGAGTAAATGACGCCCAAATCCGGATTACCCGTCAGAACATCCGTGCTGACGCCATCTTTGAAATTGAAATTAGTGAAAAACCCTTGTGTCAGCGTGAAAGGGAAACCGCTTCCATAATTCCAACGAGCCGCAACTTCCCAAGATTTTTTCTGCCCAAAAGTATAAGAAGCCAACAAATTTACATTGTTACGGCGGTCAAAATTGGTTGGATAAGTCTGAGTACCATCAAAACGATTCACATAAGCGTGTGAAAACGTTGACCACAAATAAAAACCGCCTTTTTCATATTTGGCAGTTATATCAAGACCATGAGCACCGCCCGTTTCGGAGACATAATTGGGGTCAGTAAATTTCGATTTTAAACGATTCACCTCTATCAGCTGCTTATAGTCTTTTGTATAGGCTTCAATATTCAATTCCAGATTTTTATTCACATCTATCTCCAAACCGCCAATCACGTGAACCGCTTTTTGTAGCCTTGACGTCACTTCTTCAGTCGAGCCCGGTTGAAAAAAACGCTCTTCGGGTCCACTCAAAAAACCGACAAACAGGTTAACAACGTCTTTTTCACTCACCGTCGAAATGAGATTTTGTGAAAAAACCCCGCCGCTGAACTTTAGACGAATATGCTCAGTCAGGTTAAATTTGGCGGAAACTCTCGGTTCAAAACTTGTTTCCCCCAACGCCGTATAAGACTGAATCCGAACGCTGGGTTCTAACACCAACCGCTTTCGGAGCACTTTTCGGTACCGCACGTAGCCCGCTAATTCAGTGGTATTTTCATTTTGTTTGTAGGTAAAACCCAATGGACTATTGAAAGACAAATCAGTGCTAAAACCACTGATATCAGCCCCATATTTCAATTCACTGTCATCGCCAAAAATCGTAAAATCAAGCCCGGCATTGAAACTACCCACTGCACTTGTGCGCGGTGCAGGGTCTTTTTCTTGCAGGGAAATATCGTATTTGGAATAAGCGATGTTACCGCCCACTATCATTTTTAAACCGGTTGGAATCAATGTAAAATTCGCGCCATAGCCTTTGGTATTCCAATTCAAATCCGCAACATTGGTGTAATTGACTGCATCTTTAAAATTAAAACCAAAAACATTCATTTTGCTGCCATTAGCCGCCACAAAAGACACTTTCCCGTAATAATCATTGTAATCAAATGGCAAACCGCTACTATCACGCTGGGCATAATCATATAGCGTTTTGGAGGTTTGTGGTAAAAGCGATTTTTTACCGGTAAACATGAATGAAACACTGTTGCCATTATCATTTTTTAAGGGTACAATGGGTCCCTCAAGCAAAACTTTAGCCTGAAAAGGTGACCCGCTGATTAAGCCGCCAAATCGTTGTTTATTCCCCTCGCGTGTTTTCAAATCCACAACGGCGCTGATTCTGCCGCCATATTCGGCATTAAAACCGCCCGTCAAAACATCCACACTCCGCAAGGTTTCGGTTTCAAAAACTGAAAAAAAGCCTACGGAATGAAACGGGTTGTAAATCGTCATACCGTCTAACAATATTTTATTTTGAACCGGGCTGCCCCCGCGTATATAAATCTGTCCGCCTTGATCCCCTGAGCTGATGACGCCTGCAAGAACAGGTAAGTATTGAGCAATATCCGGCGCGCCGCCCGTTGAGGGTAAAGCCTTGATTTGTTTAGGTGTTATCGTTACTTTTGATACTTGGGCAGTCAAGCGCGCTTGGTCTTTTTTAGCACTGACTTCTATGGTTTCAAGGCTTTTGGTGGCTTCGGTTAAGTAAAAACTTTTATAAAAAATACCCCCCTCAGTAACAGCAATGGTGGTCTCAATACTATCGTAGCCAATATAGGAAACAAACAGTGTTTGACTCCCAACCGGCGCATTACTGATTTGAAAAAACCCGTTCATATCTGAAGCAGCCCCTAAAGTGGTCTCGCTTTCCGGATTTGCCTTTCCGGATAATACCACATTCGCAAAAGGCACAGGCTGACCATTCGCCTTGTCATATACATTTCCCCTGATGACTGCATTCTTTTGTGCCGAAGCCGAAAGGCATAAAAATGAGAAAGAAAAAATAAGAAATTTATGAATCATTTTCAATATCAAGTGAAATCTTTTTACGTTACTTTTGAATATTACTTTTTAGAACCATCATCCTTTCAGACTATTCCTTAAAAATAACGACAATAATAAGGTGTTCATTTTATATTTTAATGAAAATTCCATAATAGGTTGAAAAGATGGTCGTTTTTTATAAAATGTTGTAGTCCAATGTTTTACTTTTAATGAAAATTTTGTATTTTTAAAAAAAATTATAAAACTTGTTCTTTTAATATGATTCTTGATGTTATTAACACAATTTATAATTAAGTGAACCTTTTGAAATATCTCAAATCATAAAATACATCCTATAATCTTAATCCAAAAATCTATGGCAATTCAAAAAATCAAATTCGGTGCCGGCGAATTGGTTCTGACCAAAAGCACCAAATATGTAGGCGTCAAAAAAGCCGAAACCAGAAGCCTGATGGGACCATCACAATTAGAACCGGAAGTACAAAAAGTCGTACATCCTAATCTGGGTGGCTTCCAATTAATGACTGTAAAAAAGAAAAAAGGCGAACAAATTAATCAAAAATTGGACTTGATGCGCTCATTAGATGAGGTAGAGATTGGAACGCATGTCTATCACGCTCCCGGAAGCGATAAACCGTTGGTACCTACCGGAACTATCTATATTACATTTGCTAAAAATGTCACTGATGAACGCCAAAAAGAGCTACTACGAGAGTTTCACCTTCAACTAAAAGAAAAGCGCGAAGATGATTTGGTTGTAGCGTCGGTGACCCCGAGTTCGCCTAATCCCATCAAATGTGCCATTGGTTTACAAGAAAAAGCAGAGGTTAAACGAGCAGAACCTGATATAGATATGCCTGTGGATCATTATGCTTTTGCCCAACCTACAGCGAGACTTTGGGGACAAATGTGGCATTTGCAGAATAGCGGTAGAGTGCCGGATAATTCATCTATCAGGATGAAAGTAGGCGCTGACTCGAAAGTCGCAGAAGCTTGGAAATTGTTGGACGGTTACGGCAATCCTAATATCAGTATCGCCGTCGTTGATAATGGCATCGATTTGACCCATCCTGATTTGAAAGATAAAGTTGTCAAACCTTGGGATTTATGGAATAACTCCCCTAATCTACAAGCCGGAGACCCGGATTTTACGCACGGCACGCCCTGTGCGAGTGTGGCGGTCGCGCCTCAAAACGGCGGTATGTGCGGTGCGGCTCCGGCTGCTCGTTTCATGCCCTTGAGTGGTACAAGTTTTAGTATTGAAGGAACGGAAGCCATGTTCAATTATGTGATTCGGAACGGAGCGGACGTCGTGAGTTGTTCGTGGGGAACAGTTGATCAGAATTTTGCTTTAGGTTCGAATAAAATCAACGCTATCGCAAAAGCCGCGCGCGAAGGGCGGGGTGGAAAAGGCTGTGTTATCTGCTTTGCTGCCGGAAATGAAGGAGAAGACGTTGTCAACGTATATGGCAAACACCCTGACGTGATTTGCGTAGGTGCTACAACCAGTGATGATGAACACGCAGATTATTCTAACAGTGGTCGTGAATTAACTATTTCAGCACCGTCCAATGGTGCTTGGCCGATTTTGGCAGCCCGAGCTTATTGGGATCCGGGTATTGATGGGGAAGTAGGCGCTGCTAAATGGTATTATGGTGATGGCATTGATAGAGGAAGTCGCTATCAACATTTTGGAGGCACATCCAGTGCAACACCTCTCGTGGCAGGTATTTGCGCTTTGATTTTATCCGCTAATCCTAACCTGACCGCTCGCGAAGTCAAACAAATTTTGATGCAAACGGCAGACAAAGTGGGTTCTCCAAGCGAGTATTTCAATGGTCAATCTGTCAAATATGGGTATGGTCGTATTAATGCGGTCAGAGCAGTACAGGAGGCACTGAATCGCGCGGGAAAGTCATCGCCATCCCCGACAACGACACCGAGTTCAACGACAACTCCGAGCAGCCAGCCGGGTAATCCTCCGGTCGGCACGGGCTTGTTCCGTTTTGGGACGAATGCGAGGGTGGCAAATAAAGGTTTCGCCGTACAAGCGGGTAGTTTTTCTCAATGGGTGAATGTAAAGAGTATTGCGGCAGGATTAGAGGCCAAATACAAACAACCCATATTGATACACATCGTAGGTTCCGGTTCTTCTACCATTTATCGCGTCCTTTGTGGTCAGTTTACAACCTTATCCGAAGCGAATAAATTGTTGAGCTCGATGAAAGCCGGAGGTATTAATGGATTCGTGAAAGATTTAAGTACTTTAGGGTAATAAAATGAATCTTATTTATAATTTATTACAATGCACGTGTCCGGTTCTTATGAAGAGTCGGACACGTTTTTTATACCCTTTCTAATTCCTAATTACCCATTCCTAATTCCATTTTTCTCCTACCCCACCATACTGCTAAGCCAAAACCCGTAATCAAATCCCAAATCCCGTACCAAGCAGCTACCAAAGCCATACCTCCCAATCCATCAAAAAAGTTAAAAATAATAATCAATGCCAAAGTGATATTATGAATGCTTGTTTCAAATGTTATGGCTCTACTATCACTTTCTGACAGATTATTGATTTTTGAAAAACCATAGCCTATCGCCAATGCCAAGGCATTTAACATAAAAACAATAAAAAATACCTTACCTACATAATGTACAATATTTTGAAAATTGGAGACTAAGGCACCTAAAATCAACCCGAAAAACATAACCATGGAAATAACCTTAAACGGTTTGCGAATACGGTCAGCTAAATCTGGAAAACGGCTGTGTAGGAACATGCCTATCGACAAAGGAGCTAAGATTAGTAAACCGACGATTTGAACCATATCTAAAGGATTCAGAAAAATTGTGCGATTCAAGCTACTCATATTCGGAATGAGTTGAGTGGCTAACCATATGTACAATGGCATCGTGACTATGCAAACAATAACTGAAATAGACGTTGTTGTCACTGCCAAAGCGGTATTTCCCTTCGCCAAAAATGTAGAATAATTAGAGTTGTTGCCTCCCGGACAAGCTGAAATGGCTACCATGCCTAAGGATACTGAGGGGGGGGGGGTAAAGATATAAACCAAGGCTAAAGTCATCAATGGCATCAAAATTAATTGGGCAGTCATCCCTATAATCGCCGGTTTAGGGTTTTTCAGTAGCAGGCTGAAATCCTCTTTTTTGATATCCAAAGCGATGGCAAACATGATAAAAGCCATGATTATATTCAAAACCAGCAAGTTGTCCGGGCTAAAATTAATTTTTATTGAATCAATTGTTATATCCATAATTTATATTTTTAACTCACGAAAGGTAAAAAAAAATTCAATATTGTAAATTGTTTCATTAAAATAAACCAAGTTCATAGTTGGAAAACATTTATTTCAATGATTATTTTCTATTTTTGGCTTCCTTTTTTATCAAACATTTCAAAAAATTATGGATACTCATCTGCATCACGACATTAAACCACACCACGAACACGACGAAAAACATTTTCAAAGCCCTGATTTGTTAACGGATATTGTTATCGGTATGAGCGACGGATTGACCGTGCCTTTTGCTCTCGCTGCTGGGTTGAGCGGTGTTGTCAACAGCACATCTATTATCCTGACCGCTGGCATAGCTGAAATTATTGCGGGTTCAATTGCCATGGGTTTGGGGGGATATTTATCGGGTAAAACTGAAATTGACCACTATAATTCGGAATTGAAGCGAGAATATGAGGAAACTTATCTCTACCCTGAACGCGAAAAAGATGAAGTACGGGAAGTTTTTGAAGAGTATGGACTGAGCAAAGAATCGCAGGAACTCATCGTTGAAGAGCTTTCAAAAGATCGTGACAAATGGGTTAATTTTATGATGCGTTTTGAATTAGGGCTCGAAAAACCCAATGAAAAACGCGCCCGTCAAGCCGCTTTTAACATTGGTGCTTCATACATTGTGGGGGGATTAGTACCCTTATGCCCGTATGTTTTCATAAACGATGTTCAAACAGCTTTTTTATCATCGGTAGTTGTAACACTTATTGCTTTAACAATATTTGGCTTTCTGAAAAGCAAAGTAATAGGTCAATCGCCATGGAAAGGAGCATTACAAACGGCAATGATTGGCGCATTGGCAGCAGCAACAGCCTATTTGGTTGCCGGTTTTTTCCATGTGGGATAAACATACTACTCAACTATTTCTAATTTGACCTGAACAATACCTTCAGATAGTGAAAAGCCAATTTGTTTTGCCGCTGCCGGCGTTAGGTCTATAATGAATTTTTTGGAGTTAGGCCCCCGATCGTTGATTTTAACAATTACGGACTTCCCATTTTTCATATTTGTCACCTTCACATTTGACCCCAAAGGGATTTTCAAATGAGCCGCTGTCAATTTATCCAAATGGATATTTTCTCCGGTAGCCGTTTTAGTCCCTTCTAAACTTTTGGAATAAATACAAGCCATTCCTACTTGCTTCCATGTAGTGGGTTTCGTCTTTTTTTGAGCAAAGGATGTCGATATGCAGCTCATATAAATAAAAAAAACAATTGTGAGCGTTTTTGATAAAGGAGGTAAAAGCATCTTTTTGTTAATTTTAACCGACAATAGATATTGATTGCGAATTTTCGCTTTCTTACCAATTTTTGTACCCAATACCTTCGGAGGCATGTTTTTGTATTCTTTTTTATTTAATTTATTAACTAATATCAATTAAAGGTACTGTCATTGTGCTGTTGCATCAAAAAATATTTTCTTAATGTGATGTTAATCTGATTAACATCCTGATTCTTTAAGACGGATTATGGCTTATCATATGGCTTATTTTTCCAAAAGTAATACACCGGAACGCCTAAAAGTACTATGGCTAAACCTACCCAACTGGGTTTCACAGATACACCAAATAAAGAAATCGGCATCTCAAATACTAACAGATTGAGACAAATGCATGAGGCTATAACGACATACAAAAAAGGGATAATAGGATAACCAAACGCTTTGTAAGGTCTTTCCGCGTCTGGTTTTTTGTGTCTTAAAATAAAAATACCACCGATGGTGAGTATGTAAAATAACAGCGTGGCAAAAGTTACATATTTTAATAAATCAGAATATTTTCCCGAGATACACAACAAACAAGCCCACGCGCATTGCAATATCAAAGCATAAGCAGGCACGCCTTTTTGGGTTAAAACCGCGGCTTTTTGAAAAAATAAGCCATCTTTTGCCATGGCATAATAGACTCTTGCTCCTGACAAAACGATTCCGTTGTTACAACCAAAAGTGGATATCATGATAAAAATAGCCATAATAATAACCGCCGGTGCACCAAATATCATCTCAGCCGCCGCTGTTCCTACCCTTTCATTACTGGCAAAAGCGATACCTCTCGAAAAAGTATCCACGCCTTCGGGCGAACCGCTTGCCGGCAAAAGCATGATATAAACAAAATTGGCACTGATGTATAAAAGGCTCACTAAGAATGTCCCAAAAAATAAACTAAGAGGTATATTGCGCTGTGGATTTTGAATTTCACCCGCCGTATAAGTGATAGTGTTCCAAGCCGATGAACTAAAAATAGGCCCAATCATTGCCAAACCCAAAGCAGTCAGAAGTGCTTGACTACTCTCCGAAGATCTCCATATACTGAGGGGGGTCTTCAAAACAATTCCATTCGACACCGATGTCTTAAAAGGTTGCCAAAAATTGTCAAGATTGAGTTGAAAGGCAGAACTGTTAAAACCTTTATAAATGCCCAAAATAATAACACCCAATAAAGCACCTACTTTAGTTATTGTGAAGATATTCTGCACCCATTTTCCGGTTTTCAAACCCTGAATATTGATAAAAGTGAGTAAGATAATCACCGAAAGTGCCAGAAGTTGTGTGGTAGTAAAGGTATAATCGCTGATTTTAATCAATACATTTTGTTCGTTAAAATAGGGTATCAATACAGCCGTAAATTTAGCAAAAGCAATTGCCACTGCTGCAATTAAGCCCGTTTCAATCACTAAAAACGTTGTCCAACCGAATAAAAAGCCCATAAGTGGATTATAAGCTTCGCGCAAATAGACATATTGTCCCCCAGCTTTAGGCATCATTCCAGCCAATTCACCATAACTGACCGCAGCAATAATTGTTAAAATACCCGTAAAAATCCACGTTAACAGGATATAGCCGGGAGAGCCTACTTGTTTCGCCACACTCGCTGTAACAATAAAAATACCGCTACCTATCATTGAACCCATCACTATCATGGTGGAGTCAAAAAGGTTGAGTGAACGAAACAATTGATTCCGGGAATCTTGTAGATTTGTTGATTTCATAAAAAAAACGTGTTAATTTGCCGCAAAATAATGAAATACAACATTAGTTGAGATATCTCTCTTCAAATTAATCAATTCAATCGGGGTAAATGCTCCTTTTTTTTATTCAAATATGAAAATAGTCTTTATGGGTACGCCCGAATTTGCCGTTCCAAGCCTTGATATTTTAGTCAAAAATGGCTATAATATTGTGGGCGTCATAACTGCTACCGACAAACTCGGCGGTCGTGGAGGCAAGCAATTGATTCAATCCGCAGTCAAACAATACGCAATCGCCCACGGTTTAACCGTTCTTCAACCTGAAAAACTCAAAAACCCGGCATTTGTTGAGGAACTGAAAAGCCTGAAAGCCGACCTTTTTATTGTCGTTGCATTCAGAATGTTGCCTGAAATTATTTGGACTATGCCTCGATTAGGGACGATGAACTTACATGGGTCTATTTTACCCAAATATCGGGGAGCTGCCCCTATCAATTGGGCTATTATCAACGGAGAAAAAGAAACCGGCGTGACTACTTTCTTTCTGAAACACGAGATTGATACCGGAGATGTGCTATTTGTGGAAAAAATTCCTATCGGCGAAGACGAAAATGTGGGCGAAATACATGATAAAATGATGGTAATTGGTGCTGAAACAGTGTTAAAGTCCGTAAAAACGATAGAAAATGGGGGTTATACACTTCAACCCCAAACTGATACGGAAGCAACACATGCGCCAAAACTTTTTCATGAAACCTGTACCATCAACTTCAATCAAACCACCGATAAAGTACATAATTTTATCAGAGGACTTTCGCCATATCCAACCGCATGGACAGTCTTAGATGGTTTGAAATTAAAGGTTTTCAAAACGGAAAAAGAAGTATTATTGCCTTCCCACAAAGCAGGTCAATTTGTTTCTGATAATAAAAACTATTTGAAAGTGGCGACCACTGATGGGTACGTAAAATTATTGGATGTTCAGCTGGAGGGGCGTAAAAGAATGAATGTTAAAGACTTTTTGAATGGGTATTCTGTGTTGAGTTATCAGTAGTTATGTCATTATTTGACAATAACTTTCGTGGGGTTTTAATCCTACGAAAATTATAAATCATTTAAAATCAATACTTTATCACCATACGCCCTAGTTTTTCGTTAAAACAACCGATTACCGACTTATGCGATACAAAACGTTCTTCGATTTGCTTTTTTCATCCCAAAATTCGACCATATTGCCGAAATGCTTAAAAGCCATTGTTATTGGTTTTTTTGAATGTTCATCGATAAAATACGCCATATCGTTGGCAAAATCAATCCCGACATAATCTGTATAGACACCTAAAGTTTTCAGAGAGCCAAAACCTGTCAACCCTCCTTTGTCGTCAATTTGAACAGTTGATTTTTCGCCATTATTTTTAATCAAAGACCACTTACCCATAAAAAGAGTTTGAATACTGACATGTTCTAATATGTTATCAAATTCGCCCTCACCTTCAAGCGACTTTGGGATAGAAGTTCTAACATATTTTGACCAATAGGTCGGTCGTCCATTCTCATCATAGTTTTGAAGAACAAGATGACCGTTTTCCAAAATCAAATCACGGGCATTGTGCAATTTATAAGGAGGCTCGTCTGATGCTTCACTGAAAGTAACGCCATTGGCTAATTTATAAGGTTTAAATAAGATAAAATATTCGCTGCCTTCGTGCCCGTTGTAGCTGACTGACACCCGTTGTGTATCCCCAATCATGTCGCCTTTTCTGATGTTTAAAACGGTTAAGGGTTCTATATTGTCAAAAGCTTGTCGTAAACATTTAATTTTTTTGAGATCAGCGATATATTTTTCACTCACCCAAGTACCCGTTAAATCGGTGGGTAAAATACTTACAGTAGTAGGAGCATTAGTAGAAACCGAGGAAGGAACTTGTTTTGTTTCAGGCTGGTTTGTACAAGCCCAAACAAGGGTTAATATAGTGGCTAAAGCAATCTTGGTTAAAGTTTTCATACGTTAATTTCGTTTTCCCGCATTTTACTGGCTTATTCAAAAAATGAAAACCAACGATATAGCATGATCTAATAGCTCCCGTTTTAATAATCAAAATAACAATCAAGTAGAATGCGTGTGTAAAATTTTAGTTACTTGGAATGTTTTGTGAATATCCATTTTGGGCTGACTATATATTTAATTCAAATTTTGAGGTGACATATATATTAAAATAAAAAAACACCACTTGCGTGACATTTACTTTTTAACCTTTGATTACATCAATGATTACATCCCCACATAAGCAATAGTATAAAAATGGAAACTTTCAGATAATGCCTTGTCACAGGACAATTTGTGAGCTTTAGCGCTTGTTTTCTCAAGCCTTCGGTTAATTTAATATTCATGCTGTTACTCATTTTATATAAATAATTATAGCAATATTAATACCATACATTTTGAATTGAGAAATTAATTGCTATATTAACATTTGTTTAGCGAAATTCTGAACAAAGTAAATACATTTAGGTTTAAAATGTCTTGGTAAAAAAAAATAAATTGACCATTTAAAGCTCTACAATGGATTGACCCACAATCCACCCCCCAGTCCAAGCTGCTTGGAAATTAAAACCGCCGGTGATGGCATCAATATCCAGCACTTCTCCGGCAAAAAACAAATCAGGAATGATGCGGCTTTCAAAGGTTTTGAAATTGACTTCATCCAATTTGACCCCGCCGGCAGTGACAAATTCATCTTTAAATGTGCTTTTCCCTATGACTTGATACAGACTTTGTGTCAGTTGCTCCGCCAATGCTTGTAGGTGTTTTTTGGGAATGTCCGCCCAACGCGTTTCCGTTGGAATGTGAGCCGCCTCCACAAACCGTTGCCACAACCGAGATGGAATTTTGAACAGAGGTGTGTTGGAAATTTGTTTTTTAGAAGTTGCCGTTTTTTGTTCCATTAACATTTCTCTCGTTTCATCCAAAGAGTTAGCGCCTGTCCAGTTGATTTTGATGGTAAAATGATAGTTTTTATCGAATAACTCCCGTGCCCCCCACGCCGAAAGCTTTAAAATACCGGGTCCCGACAAACCCCAATGGGTAATCAAAAGAGGTCCTTCTGCCTTGAGTTTTGTATCCAATACGCTTACATCAGCATCCTCGACGCTTAAACCTGCCAAGTCTTTTAACCGCGTGTCTGTAATGTTGAAAGTAAAAAGAGAAGGCACCGGCTGCACAATAGTATGACCTAACCGTTTCAAAATATCCCACATCGCCGTTGAGCTACCCGAAGCGATAATCACTTTATCGGCCGTCAAAGTCTTTTGGTTGGTTTTAACCACAAAAACGGTTTTTTTGCCTTCTTCAAGGTTTTTTTGCACAGTCACATCCTCCACTCGATACCCCCTCAGTATCTGAACGCCCGCACGAGTCGCCGCACTGTATAAACAATCCACAATCGTTTGTGAATTATCTGTTATGGGGAACATGCGCCCATCCTCTTCAGTCTTGAGATGAACACCCCGTTTATCGAACCAATCAATGGTATCTCCCGCCGCAAAACGGGTAAAAGGAGACATTAAAGCCTTTTCGCCCCTCGGGTATTTTTTTACCAATTCACGCGGTACAAAGCAAGCGTGCGTGACATTGCACCTGCCACCACCACTGATTTTTACTTTTTGTAAGACATCTTTTCCCCTTTCAAGAATCGTCACTTCCGCTTGTGGGTTTGACTCGGCTGCTGTTATGGCTGAAAAAAAACCGGCAGCTCCACCGCCAATAACTATGATTTTCATAATGACAAAGGTATAAAAAATCTGAAACCCTTTCATTACCTTTATGCGAGACTTAAAACAACATTTCTCCTATTCTTAAATTTGATATGCAAAACGAAAAATCTACCCCCCCATCCTTTTCGCAAGGCTCATTGGTTCAAGATGCCGGTTTTTCTGAACCCGTTATGTTGAACAATCCAAAAACCATGCGTGCTTGGACATACTTTGATTGTGCCAATTCCGCCCACTCATTGGTAATTGGTGTAGCCATTTTTCCGCCATTTTTTGAGGCAGTTGCCCCGAAAATGATTAAATTTATGGGCTATGACATTCCCAACAGTTCGATGTTGGCGTATGCTCTAACCATTTCATATCTTTTTATTGCGCTCACGCAACCTATTCTTTCCGGCATTGCCGATTATGGCGGTAAGCGCAAGACGTTTATGGAGCTTTTTACCATATTGGGGGCAGCATCCTGTATTTCCATGTTTTGGATGGATAATCCGGAAGCTTGGCAAATTGGTTTTTGGGCATATATCGTCTCTATGATTGGCTACGCCGGGGGCGTTGTATTTAATAATTCGTTTTTACCACTCATCTCTACGCCGGATAAATTCGATGGGCTTTCGGCTCGTGGTTTTACATTAGGTTATATTGGCGGCACTTTGTTATTGATTGCCAATTTAATTTGCGTCATTTATTGGCAACAAATAGGTTTTGCGGATGATGGCGTCGCCACTCGAACAGCTTTCCTTATGGTCGGCTTATGGTGGTTCGGGTTTTCATTAATTCCCTATTTTGGACTTCCGAACGACAGAAAAGACCCCCTCAGTATAAAGGCCTTGACAAGCGGTTTTGGTGAGTTAAAAAAAGTGTGGCGAACAGTGAAGCAACAGCCCAATATCAAGCGTTTTTTATTGTCTTTCTTTTTTTACGATGCGGGCGTCCAAACCCTCATTTTTCTCGCCGCCGTATTTGCCGGTAAAGTGCTCAATTTTGAAACTTTTGAACTCATTGCCTTGGTCATTTTGCTGCAACTTGTCGCTGCATTGGGCGCCTGGACTTTTGCGAAAGTTTCAGAAGCGAAGGGCAATAAATGGACTATTTCGGTGATGCTTATGGTCTGGATTTTGATCTCATTTCTTGCTTTTTTTATTCAGGATAAAATGCCTTTTTATGCGTTAGGGGTTCTTTTGGGTTTGGTCATGGGTGGCACCCAAAGTTTAAGCCGCTCAGCTTATTCTAAACTAATGCCCAAAGGAACGACTGACACCACAACTTTTTTCAGCTTTTATGATTTAACCGATAAAGTTGCGGTGGTCATTGGTACTTTTACTTTTGGCTTAATTGACCAACTTGTGGGCATTCGGTACAGCGTGCTCATGCTGGGATTTTTATTTTTAATCGGTTTGCTACTTCTATCAAGGGTGAAGTTTGATGAATATCAGTCATAAAACATTGATTGACAAATATTTATAAAAAATAATCCTGTTTTCATAAAAAACATCACTTCTTAAAAACTGAAAAGGCTCATTCTGACGTTTAATAATTTTATTATCACCCCCTCAGTCTGCCTGTCCGGTAGGCAGGCATAAACGCTCTTTTGAGCAATTGTATTAATTTGTAACAACCAACAACTAACGACCATTTTATGGATAAAATTAAAATCCTTTGGGCAGATGACGAAATTGACTTATTGAAGCCCCACACCCTGTTTTTGGAGAAAAAAGGGTATCAAGTCATCACCGTATCTAACGGTCACGATGCGCTTGAAGAATGTGAAGCCAATCGCGATATTGATGTCGTTTTTCTGGATGAAAGTATGCCCGGCTTGACGGGACTTGAAACCCTTTCGCGCATCAAAGAATTACAGCCCAATTTGCCGGTGGTGATGATTACGAAAAATGAAGCAGAACACGTCATGGAAGATGCCATCGGGCAACAAATAGCCGATTATTTGATAAAACCGGTTAATCCGAATCAAATATTGTTGTCTCTCAAAAAAATAATTGACAATAAACGACTTGTTAGCGAGCGTACAACTTCGGACTATCAACAAAGTTTTAGGGAACTTTTTTTGCAGATCCAAAGCGGCATGGATCATTCAGAATGGGTAGACGTGTATAAAAAACTCATCAATTGGGAGTTGCGCCTCGACACTTCCGGCTCGGATGATATGTCTGAAATATTAGCCAATCAAAAAGCGGAAGCCAACAGCGAATTTTCAAAATTTATTTCTAAAAACTACGTGGATTGGTACGGCTCTAAAAAGGATAA
>JANPGW010000170.1:0-16424 GCA_031424115.1 Saprospiraceae bacterium
TTTCACACCGTAACCCGTGTAATACCCCGGGGCGTAGATTTGGTGTTTGTACCAAGCGCGGCGCGGCAAACCTTTTTCCTGTAAAAGGCTTCTTTCGGCTTTGTAAAGAATGACGTTGAGGGCTTGTTTTTTATCAGCGGACAATTGATTCGCTTTGTCGTAGAGTTTTTGGAAATCTTCGGCAGCCATTTTTAAACCTGCTAAAGAATTATCCAAGCTGCTAAAATTCAAAAACGGCACGATGTCTTTCGCTTTCGGTGCGTTATAGACTTTTGTGGGGTCTTTCGCAAAATCGAATAGCTTTTCTTTGATGATTGTGTTCTCCGTTTCGGTTTCGGAGCGGGTGTTATCCAAGAGGTTTTTTACTTCTCTGGCGTAATCATTCACAGTTTTATAAAACGAATTGAAATCCAGAGGTATGACATCGGCATTGGCTAAGCGCAAGACTATGCGACCAGCCGTTTTAGATAAAGTAACACCGTATTTAAAACCCGGGTCTTTGAAACGGGTGAATAAATCGTAGGAATCATAGATGGAATGGTATTGTCCATCATCGCCTTCTCCACCAAAGCCCAGATTCATACAAGCAATCCCGAGATGTTGGAAAAACGGTGAAAAATCAGAACCCGAACCTAAAGCCCCTAATTTAAGATTTTTATTACCCAGTAATTTTGACCGACCACTTTTATCGGCTTCTACAACATTTTTAGCGTAAGCCCTCTCAAGGATACTTGTATTGGTTTGTGGGTCTATAACGTCATACGCTATTTCATTGAAGAAAGGTTCCAAAGTATGCGAACCACTGGCATCTACAAAACCCCGTTCGTTGCCATCGGTATTGATGTAAGCCACCGCTTTTTGTTGCAATTCATTTTGATGGTGCTCTACCCACTCAGTAGAACCCAGTAAACCCGGCTCTTCACCATCCCATGCGCAATATACGATAGTGCGTTTTAACTTAAAGCCTTTTTTTACCAACTCTCCAATGGCATGTGCCTCTTCTAATTCAGCGACTAAACCACTTACCGGATCCGCTGCGCCATTGACCCAACCATCGTGGTGATTGCCCCGAATCACCCATTCATCGGGCAATTCGCTACCTTTCATTTTGGCAATGACATTGTACAATGGTTTGGTATCCCAATTAAAAGCCAATTGTAAATGCACTTTGTCTTTGCTGGGGCCCACATGATAAGTGATGGGCAACCCGCCTCGCCATTTCGGCGGCACAACTTCACCGCCCAAGGATTTTAGCAACGGTAATGCATCTTCGTAAGAAATGGGTAAAACGGGAATTTTCATAATCGTTATCGCGTCCTTTCTATCCAACCGTTTAGCTTCTGGCGTTGAGCCTACGTTGGGGGTCAAAGGGTCACCTGGTGAAACGGGCATATCCATTACAGAACCCCGCTGCACACCATCTTGCGGACGAAAGGCACCGACTGGATATACCTCACCTTGTACATAACCATCATCGGCGGGATCGGAATAAATGATACAACCGGTCGCGCCGTGTTCAATAGCCACTTTGGGTTTGATGCCCCGCCATGAACCGCCGTATTTTGCTATCACAATTTTACCTTTTACATCTATCCCCATTTTTTCCAACTCTTCATAATCGGCGGGTACGCCGCGATTCACAAAAACCAACTCGGCAGTGACATCGCCATCGGCTGAGTAGGCGTTGTAGCTGGGCAATTGTTCGGATTTCTGTCCGCTCGTTTTGTCTTCTTTCAAAGTGCCTTCTTCAAGCTTGGCTTTGTAGGGTTTTGCGCCCAAAAGCTCCAATACTCTTGTTTTGGGCGTGGGGAATAAGACATCATAACGAGCTAATTCCGTATCCCAACCCCACGATTTGAACAGATTCAACATATAATCCGCGTTCGCTTTGTCGTGTGGCGAGCCGACGTGGTGCGGATGCGCCGTGAGAAACTGCATCCAAGTATCCAAATTCTGAGGATTCAACAGCGCATCGAATTGCTTTTCATAATCCGCTTGTTTAGCCACATTGGCGGGCGAAAAACCCATGATTTTTTGTTGTGCTGGGCTCTCGATGGACAACAGAACCAACAAAGTAAAAAGGTAAATACGTTTTGTCATACTATGATTGATTTTAAAGGATATTATTTTCAAACGAACCTGCCTATGTCGGCAGGCAGGTGACGCAAATTTCCCACGAATTTCCCCAATTTCACACCAATTCCCCTAATGTTTATCCTAAAAATAAGTGTAATTCGTTTAAAATGAGTGTAATTCGTGGGAAATCCAGCCGCACAACAAATCTATGTTTTTTGTTTTATAAAACATCCATTCCGCAACGCTTTTCGATAAGTGGTGTTTGTTGGGTTTTGGGTTAAATGTTCAGGAAACTTTTGAAGTTTCCCGAACATAGGAGCCCCCCCTCAGTATTCAAGCCCCATCGGAGCGACATATCGGTAGCGGCGGGTAAAGCCCGCCGAAAAATGGTATATATTACACAATCACGTGTTTTGAGCCACGAATTAACGAATTTTACCAATTTACGTGTTGACTTGTAGATAGACGGGGCAAAATGTAGATTGGTAAAATTTGTAAAATTTGTTAATTCGTGGTCTTATACACTTAAATGTGCTTTTACGTATGGATTCAAGATTTTGAATCTAAATATTCATGAAAGGTTTGAAGCTAACCGAACATAGGTATCAAGCATTTAGAGGTCAATGCTACATTTGCTGATGCCTACATCAATCATGTGGCAAAATTGATTGAATACAGCAATATTAATCCCGAACACAATCTTTTTAACATCAATAAAAACAAACCTTTAGCAGAGCGCTTAAGTGACTTGTTTTTTGAAGACAATACTGAGGGGGTATCTTATTTACTGGGTAGTTTAGGTTATTTAGCCGAAAATTTTGGTTTTATCAAAATTCGGCTGGTTTAAATGAACGCGCTTTAGAAATTTCCGAGATTATTTTTGGTAAAGACCACCCAACCGTTGCCGTGAGCCAATCCAATTTGGCATGGGTTCATAAAAATATCGGGCAAGACGCGCGCGCTAAGGAGCTGTGGCAAAGCGCCTATCAGAATTATCTTAAAAACTTAGGTGCAGAGCACCCGCATACTATGAGTTTAAAAAAATGGTCGGAGATGTGATAAAATAATATCGCTCCATACTGAGGGGGGGCTAAAAACCCATCACTCCTCCTCACTTTCCTCTTCCTCATCACTATACTCAAAACCATAATTACCCTCAATGGCATATTCATCACAAAGAGCCTCCAAATCCGCGACAAAATCGTCGAAATGTTCGGTGATGATTTCAAAATTGTTGATGTAGGTGTAGGTAATATCGTCTTCTTCGCCGGTTTCGTAGTCAAAAAAGAAGTCTTCTTCGTTGTTGACGTATTCTAAGCACAACTCTTCCAATTTGACGACAAAGTCTTCGGTATCTTCGACCTCAATCCAAAAATCGTTGATATAGACCATGCCTTCCACCGCAAAGTTGGAGTCTTCGGTTTCGTCCCATACACCTTCGCTAAAATCCAGATTTTCTACCGATTTGATAATCCATGAATCGTGGGCATTGTATTCGGGGTGCATCATATAATCGTAGGGAATGTAGCAATAGCCTTGGTCGCCCCAAGTTTTGCCCCAAGAGTTTCTGACAATAAACACTTGGTCGGGGTCAGAATAGCCGACACAGAGCATGGCGTGCCACCCGTGAGTCGCGCGAATATTGTCCGAAGGTTTGGGCATAGGCACTCGACCACGGTTTTTGTTCGCATGGTCAAAAGATTGAAATGTATTCAAACAAAATGCAATGGGGTAGCCCTCCGCCAAGGTGTGTTGCCACATTTCCAAGTCGGTTTCAATGAATTCAGCTTCTTCAATTTTAAAGTTTGCCCCATGGTCATAAGCCGGTTGGTCAGGCTCATACAAAATCATGGACGGGTCGTTGGGCCAAAGTTCTTCTGAGCAAGCGCCATATTCCTTGAGTCCTTCAATGGCTTGGAACATCACTGAGCCGCAATCTTTGTCTTGCGCATCTTCGAGCCAACGCGCATTGTAATAGATGTAGAGCCGACTCACATCGCCTGCGTCACCATTGTTGCGTTTGGCTAAATATTCGTAAGCCCCCGCAAAAGCGTTTGCCACGCAACTCATGCCCACTTGCATTTCCACCTCGGTCAAGAAGTCTCTCAAATCCACTTTGGGCGGTAAACTACTCAATTTGCCCACTTCTTTTCTTTTAACATCCGGTGGGATAGCCCCCGCCCGATAGCCGCCGATTCGGTTTTCCATAACTTTTCACTGGTTTTTAATGTGATAATGATAAGAACATTCCAACAAATTCTACACCTACTGATACACTTATGTCATAAAAGTATATATTTGTCAAATTATAACCAATAAAAAAAATATTAAAAGTGCTGAACTTATTCAAAAGTCGAAGAGGGATAAGGGTTTTGATGTATCACTCTATAGCCCATGCCCCTATGAATGATGCCCTGACCACCTCACCTGAGGCATTTGAAAAGCAAATTGCCGCCTTGAAGAAAGCGGGCTATTCATTTATTTCTCTGGCTGAAATGTTGGAAAAACCTCATCGGGCGAGCACCCCATCTAAAGCGATAGTCGTGACGTTCGACGATGGGTATTGCGACCAATACGAGAATGCTTACCCAATTCTTCAAGCCTATCAAGTTCCGGCAACATTCTTTCTGCCAACCGCTTTTTTGGGGGATGCCAGCCGGTGGGATCAGGATAAAGCGAAAGCCATCATGAGCTCCGAAGTCCTGCAAACATTAGATGCCGACTTAATTTCGCTTGGTTTGCACACCCACCAACACATTAATTATGAATTTGAAAGTCTGGAAAATATACTGAAAGATTTAGAACAAAATATGCTTACTTTGCAGCAACAAAATCTTGCTTTCTTGCCGGCTTTAGCGTATCCTTATGGCAAAAGACCACTTGACCCCATCATCAAAAAGCGATTATTCAAGCGAATGAATGATTTGGGCGTTGACTATGGTTTTAGAATCGGCAACCGTATCAATTATAATTTACACAATCACCCTTATGAAATACAACGGATAGATGTCCGAGGAACCGATTCACATCAAGTAGTGATGAGGAAAATACGCTATGGAAAAATTATCTAAATCAAATAATAAACTTCACCATGTTCAATCGACTTTCCGTTTTTTTTAAAACTAAAATATTGCGCGACAGTAAAGCGCGTTGGAATAAACAATATGAAGACGGCATATGGGAAGGCTTGAAGGATCAATTGGAAACCGATAGGCAACAAGCGTGTCGACACTTTATCAAGCAATATAAGCCTGATAGCCGTATTCTTGAAGTAGGTTGTGGGGAAGGTGTTTTTGTTAAAAATATTATTCAAAAAGACGAATACCGTCAATATATCGGCGCCGATGTCTCAGATTTTGTTGTTCAAAAAGCTTCCCGTGAATTAGCGGATAATAAAACAACGTTTCGGCAAGAGGATATGGATAATTTTGAACTGAAACAGCCTTTCGATGTAATTTTTTTCAATGAATCTCTCAATTATGCCAAAAATATTACCGAAACGTTGTGCTATTGCAAAACGTATCTCTCACAACCGGATACTATTTTCATTATCAGTTTACACAAGCATAAACACAGTCTAAAACATTGGGCGGAAATACATAAAAATTTGACAACCATTGACTCGAAGAGCGTGAAAAACGAAAGAGCGGAGTGGTGGATAGAAGTTTTGAAAGCCATTTAACCGTCAGGAACATGCAAACATCGCACAAAATGCATCCTATTCAATCCATAACTGTGGAAAAAACTTTACCACTCACCGTGATTTTTACCACCTTCAACGAGGAGTGTAATATTGCACAGGCACTTGATTCTGTTGTTGATTGGGTGTCAGAAATCCTCGTCGTGGATTCATTTAGCACTGATAATACGGCAAATATTGTCAGTCAGTATAAAAATGTGCAGTTCATCCAGCATATCTACTTTGGGCCCGCTTTCCAAAAAAATTGGGCAATCCCACTCGCCAACAATGACTGGGTTTTATTGATGGATGCTGATGAAAGAGTCGCTATGCCTTTAAAAGCTGAAATTGTAAGGTTGTTTAATCGGATGCCATCTGACAAAAGTGTCGATTTTGATTGTTTCTGGATAGGATTCACCCATTATTTTGCCGGTAAAAAAGTGAAATATTCCGGTTGGCAGAATGACAAAACTATCCGATTAATCAAAAGAGACGTGTGCCGCTATAAACCACAAAAAGTACATGAGGAGATTTATACTGAGGGGTTAGTTGTTGGCAAATTACAGCATACATTTGACCATTATACCTACCGAAATGTCAAGCATTTTGTTGATAAACAAATGCGCTATGCCGAGTGGTCTGCAGAAGATAAAGATGCTGAAACGGGCAATATCACTTATTATCACCTATTTTTTAAACCTTTTTTTCGGTTTATGAAACATTTCATCCTCAAAAAAGGCTTTTTAGATGGTTATATCGGCTTTATTATCAGCGCCATTGCAGCATGGAGCATTTTCATGCGGTATTTATACTTGCATGAAAAGCGGAATGCTCCGAAATTGAAATGAACAAAATCTCAGTATGTGCTCTATTTTTTGTAATAAAATCCCATCAATGCAACTCTTGATTGCCAAACCTAAACAAATCCGACGCCTTCACATTCCACCAATAGGTCAGTTTTACAACCAAAGCGCGGTTTTTCACCGTAAAAGGGTTGGGTAGATAGTTGTCGGTATAAACAATAAACAAATCGGAGACCGGTTTAAAGCGCCATTGTAAGCGTGTATTGAGGTTCATATTGTTTTGTTGCTTGTTATATTGGGCAAAAGCGGTGAAAAAGAGTTTATTAGTCATCGTCACATCCAAACGGGGACCCACTAACCAAAACGTTGTCTGTCCGAGCGGTTTCGGCAGTCGGATATCGTTGTAACTGGTCGAGATAGCCATACTCACATAGGGTTGGAATCTATAACCCAACTCGCCAGTGATATTTAATCTGGTGCCATCGGCATAATATCCACCATAACGGGTAGAAAAGCCATAAGTGAAAACACTTTGCGGCTTCGAGATAAATTCAGTGCCAAAGGCATTCCATTTGTGCACTGTACCTCTTGCTAAAGTATCTTTTCCGGTGTTGGTAGGGTCAAAAGGTCTGAGTAGCCTGACATAATCGTGGGCAACCCACATTGTAAAAGAGGTTCTATTCCGCAATAAAATATTATAGGCTAAGTAAGTGGTATTGTCAGTGGGTTTAAAAGATTCATCGTAATAATGAAAGGAATTGAGGGTGACCCCGTGCGTCAAGATATTACCGGCTTTCGGGAAAAACAAACGACTTGCGGACGGGTTGAGTTTGATGTATCCCGTGCGGGGTACATAGCCGACTTCAGCGTTGTAATTTTTACCGACATACTCATGCTGCCAAGCGATGAGCCAATGGCGGCTGTTGTATTGTAAATGTCCAGCTTGAACAAAATCTTTACCCGTTTTGTCAGGGCTGAATGATTTTAAGAGTAAGGCTTTTCCTGTCCAAGCATTGTTCGAAGATGCCAAGTTATATTCAAAACCCACATTTCTATTGTATTGAGCATATTTGGGAAGGGTAGAAGCGGCATTCGGTTTATAATTCAACGATTGTTTATTGATAAAAAGGACGCCAATATTGGAGCGACTGAAAACCTTGCGTTGGAGGGATAAAACCGAAAAATTCTGAGTCGGCAAGCCCGTTTCTGCCACTTTTTCGGTTTGCATATCCATCAACCCCATGCGCCAGTTTTTGTTCAATTTGCCACTCAATCTTGCCCCCATCAGAATAGGCACGTTCAAACCAATTCGTCTTGAGAAAAAAGGCCGAATAGCACTGTAACCAAAATTGGAAAACAAATCCCCATTTTCAAGGAAAAATTGTCTTCTTTCCGGAAAAAATAACTCAAAACGGTCAAGATTGGTCACTTGTTGATCCACTTCCACTTGCGAAAAGTCGGGATGGACTGTTATGTCCAAATTCATCGAAGAAGAAACGGCAATCTTTACATCGCCACCGACATCCAATCGGAAATCCGCTTTTTTATCAGTGGCATAATTTTTAGTCACCCCGCTCAAGACGTAGGGAATGACTGAAACATTCACCCCTGGCGTTGGTGGTTCTTTATCCCACATCAAATAACCGGTGTATGCCAATGAAGCCGTTGGAAATTGGCGAGGGACTGGTGCCCAAGAAGATTTCTCAGTTGATTTTAAATCATTTCGGCTGAAATTGATACCCCATTGTTTAATAGCTTTTTTATATCGCATGCTTTTAAAGGGGATTGCCGCTTCGAAAGTCCATCTGTCGGCATATTTTTTTACTACCGACGTCCATTTATTGTCCCAACTCAAATCCACTTTGCTGCCTTCAAACATCATCCCGTCCCATTGAGCCCCCACGGCATTGCTGCCGAAGGCAAATCCATTTGTTTGGTCATTAAAAGGTTCAATAAAAACTAAAAAATTATCGTTTTTTCCGAATGAAAAATCACGTCGCATGGATTCCACCATATCCACACCAGATACTCCGTTGTAGCAATCGGCAATGATGTATAAATTATTATCATCGTAAGTCATTCTGACATCCGTTTTTACTTGTGCCAAACTCGTGTCCATCGGCAACACCATTCTAAAATCGGTGGCTAAAGCAGCATCTTTCCAAGCCTGTTCATCCATTACACCATCTATTTTGATGGGACTTGAAGCTTGGTGAATATGTAGTTGGTAATTTTCATTCTTTTTTTGGGCTGACAGGGCAAGTGAAAAAGATAGACTAATAAAAAAAGGAATGGTAAATTTCATTTTGATTCTTATTTTTTACACGAATGACGCTGAGTTTTTACACAAATTTCACTTTATTCTGTTTGCTATTTGTGAAATTCGGGCGAAAATTAGCCTAATCCTTGTAAAAAAATAAAGTAATTAGACTATCGCCTGTCAGCGTCGTCTAAAAACCATATCAGTATCCTAAAACATCGTCATCGCCACGATTATCAGCGACACCTTCCATTTTACCATTGGGATGGACTAAAATAGCTTCAACGGCACCGATATTTTCGCGTTCAACGACATTATGCCCCATTTGTTGAAGTTTTTTGACCGTTTCTTTTTTAAATCCGAATCTTTCAATATAGAGAATATCAGGATACCATTGTGAGTGAAAACGACGGGATTGAACGGCTTTTGACATGGTCATATTGAAATCAATAACATTCGTAATGCATTGGAAAACTGAAGTAATGATAGTTGTACCCCCCGGCGTGCCTAAAACCATGAACAATTTGCCGTCTTTGGTAACAATGGTTGGAGTCATACTCGATAAAGGCCGTTTTTTGCCTTCAATAGCATTGGCTTTGCCTCCGATGGCACCGAATAAATTAGAATCGCCCGCTTTAGCACTGAAATCATCCATTTCATTATTCAAGATAAAACCGGCTCCCGCAACGACTGTGCGGCAACCATAATTGTCGTTGAGGGTTGTTGTGAGTGAAACTGCCGTTCCTTCTGTATCAATGATGCTCAAGTGTGTTGTTTGTTCACTGACATTAGTTAACTTGCCAAAGCCGATTTGTTTGCTTGGGGTAGCTTTAAAGGGATTAAAATCTTTGAAACGATTTTTGATATAGTTATTATTCAATAATTTATTCACCTGAACCGGGTAGAAGTCCGCATCTGCTAAATGCTCTGAGCGATCGGCATAGACTCGCCGCTCGGCTTCAACCATCATATGGGTTGCTTCGGCACTGTGAAAATCGTAAGTACTGAGGGGGTAGTCCTCGACCATGCCAAGGAGTTGCAATAAAGCAATACCGCCGCTGCTGGGAGGGGGCATCGAAATAATGTCATATCCGCGGTATTTTCCCAAAATGGGTTTGCGCCATGCGGATTCATAATTTTTCAAATCTTCATGGGTAATCAAACCACCGCCACGGCTCATTTCAGCTACAATTTTATCTGCAGTTTCACCGTCATAAAAACCATCTCTACCCTTGTCCCGAATTAATTCGAGCGTATTCGCCAATTCAGTTTGAATCAGAATTTCACCTTTTTGCCAAGCTATACTGGTATCGGATTTTACAAAAACAATTGGAGATATATTGTTTTTCATGAAATCTAACTTATTGTTATTCAATCGGTTAGCTTCCATTTGCGTGATAGCAAAGCCATATTGAGCCAATTCGATAGCCGGTTGAATAAGCTTTTTCCAGTCTTTGAGTTTTGAATATTTTTCGAACATTTTATAACAACCATCTACAGTTCCGGGGACACCGGCCGCTAAATGCCCTCTTCTACTTTTGCCTTTAATGACATTGCCTTTGTTATCCAAATACATATCTTTTTTGGCAGAAGAAGGGGCTTTTTCTCTAAAATCAAGCGTTGAAATGTCACTGCCATCCCCATTTCTATACACCAAAAAACCGCCTCCGCCCAGATTACCTGCTCTTGGATAAACAACAGCTAAAGCAAATTGAACCGCAATGGCGGCATCAATAGCATTTCCTCCTTGTCTAAGAATATCTAATCCCACTTTTGTTGCAAGTGGATGTGCAGTAGAGACTACGGCACTGTCAACCATCGCAGTTTTATGTGATGTGTATTGGGTGATAGGAGATTTGGTAGCTAAGGGTGTAGATGTTGAAGTCGAGATACAAGAATTTAAATAGATACTGAGGGGTAGTAAAAAGGAAAAAAAAGAAGTAATCATAAATTTTTTCATTATTTATATTTAAAAAATGTATATGCATAAAATGTTAACGTTAAAAATTTTGACAAGATACAGGTATTTATACATTTGGAAAAAAAAGTATGGATAAAAAAATACAACAAGATAATATGTGTTTAGGCATTGTTTTTGCAAAAGTTAGATTTAGTTTGGTTAATTATTTTCATGGTTATGTTTATGCCGTCCGGTGATCGCCGAGCGGCATTTTTTGTATTAACTATTTTTTATATTAAAATTTGTATTTATAAAAAAAATAATTATATTTGTATATTAAATTTCGCATAAAGGTATTTGAAAAAATGGACTTTTATTTGATACACTAAGAAAGTTATTAACCAAATCCCATTCATTCATTCAATTCCATAAATATGAAAACCCGCGCTTCCTTTTTGGTTCTTTTTCTTTTCATCGCTTTTGTTTATTCCTGTCGCTTGCCGATTGAGGATGTTAATACATCCGTTGAACCTGAGTTCGCACTTCCTTTGTTAGAAACTAAAACCACAGTCAAAGAAATGTTAGAAGGAATTGACTCTACCGTTTCTCTTTCTTTTGGTACGGATGGGCAAATTACAGCTCAGTTTTCAACAACCGCTCTCAGTAAATCTACATTAGATCCTTTTGATGGGATTCCGTCAAGTTTTGTTCCTCTGATGGATACGGCGTTTTCGATTCCCTTTGCACCGCCGGGTGGATTGAAAATATTAACTGTTGACTTTAAAAAAGGTATGACGCAGTTTTTAGTGTCTAATAATTTTAATGAATCTCTGACGGTGACATTCAGAATTCCACAAATGACCAAAAATGGGGCAATTTTTCAAAAAATCATTAACCTCCCCAAAGGCGTGTTGGGTCAAAAAGATTCACTTGATTTGACAGGTTATTCGTTTGTGAATCCTAATGATGCGGTAAAAGTGCAATATGACGCTCGAAAAAACAGCAATAATGAGCGGGTTGTTTTGACCAATGCACAAATTGCTTTTAAAGGAATGCAAGGCAAATATATAAAAGGTTATTTTGGAATCAATAGGTTTGACATACCGAAAGATAGTTTGAATATAGCTTTTATTGACAAACTGACTCGGGGCGAAGTGCGGTTTTCGGAGCCTAAAATCACTTTAATTCTTGAAAATTCATACGGGATTCCGGTTCGGGCACGTGTCAATACGGCTGAAGTCATGACCGCTGACAAAAAAAGGATTGCGCTCAGCGGCTCATTTGTCTCTAATGGCACCGACCTCAATTATCCTGCAATCAATGAAGTCGGACAAATGAAAACGACTCAAATTACTTTGGATAAGTCGAATTCCAATTTGGTAGATATTGCCAGTTCGCGTCCGATGTCATTCGTTTTTGATATTGACGGTATCATTAATCCAGATGGCAATCGCAATATTACCGGATTTATGCTGGACACAAGTTCTTTCAAGATGAAAATGAACATAGATGTGCCGCTTTATGGCACGGTCAAAGGGTTTGAGGAACGGGATACGCTTTCATTTGACATGCCTTCAACTGACAATCTCAAATCCGCAGAATTTAAAATTATTGCCGACAACGGTACTGGTTTGAACGCAAATCTACAAGCTTATTTCCTTGATGCATCCAACCATATTGTTGATTCTTTATTTACTGTGACCAACCAGACAATCCTCAAAGCTGCTGCGGTTGATGCCAACGGAAAAGTTACTACACCTGCCAATCTAACAACATTTGTTAAGGTTGATGAAGCGAAGATTCTGCGGTTAAAATTCGCTAAAAAAGCCATAGTGAAATATACTTTTTCTACGGTCAATAATGGTTCAACCCCTGTCCGCTTGTTGTCAAATCAAGAAATTAAGATTAGAATCGGGGTTGTGTTAGGCACCAGGTTGTAAGGTTTTTATTTTTTACCCCCCCCTCAGTATCCTATATTTTTTTATCAGTGAAAGCACAATTTCACATAAAAGACGCCATCATGAAACGAATAGTCACTTTAATAATCATATTTTTCAATTTATTATCTGTTAAAACAGCTCAGGCACAACACGAAATTGAATTACATTTCATGGATTCTGTGAGTCAATCGGGATTAACAAATCCTGCATTTCGCTTGCGGAGTGGAAAATCCACCTATTCTTTGCCCGGAGTTTCGTACAATGTTATCAGTCCTTATGCCGGTTCGCAGTTAAGTTTTGACAAGGAAGGTAAGCGAACCCTTGATTTTAAAACAGTTTTTAACATTGCGAAACCGGTCAGCCATTTATATGGCAATTTTGAAGTTCAAGCCATAGGGCTTTCATTGGGTTTTAAAAAATTGACCGTGAGTTTTCACAACAGCATCAAAGGAAATACCCATCTTAACGTTAGTAAGGATCTTATTGGGGGTTTTGCTTACGGCAATCGCAGCTATTTAGGCAAAACCATGAATTTGGGAAGTGGTTTCAATGCCACTCTTCACAGCGAATTGGGTTTGGGGGCTGCTTATAAAATAAATGATAAAATCACAGTGGGTGCGCGCATCAAACGCTTATCGGGGATTGCTAATATTGCAACCCTTAAACAAAAAGTAGAATTATACACCGACAGCGTAGATTATAAACTCTCTTTTAATACCGATTTTGATGTCCGCACATATGGACTCAAAACATTTGAAAATTTTGGAAACGGTACTTATACTTTGGGTGATATTTTTATATCTGAAAATGGCGGTTGGTCGTTTGATTTGGGGGGCACGATGCAATGGAATAAGTTGCGTATTGATGCCAGTGTTATTGATTTAGCCAGCTCCATCACATGGGTTAAAGATATCAAAACTTATTCCAGTTCAGGAAAATATGAATATACGGGCTCAAAAAGCGATAAATTCTTTTCGTTTGAAAGTTTGGGAGAAAAAGATATTCAAGATACGCTCAAAAAAGCACTCAATGTGCAGGAGGGTACAACCGCAAAAACGACAACAAAATTGCCACTCAAAACCTATTTGGGATTGACGTATAATATCACCGAAAAAATCAGATTGGGTTTTTTAATGTATAATGAATCATGGAATGGCATTTCTCAAACGGATTTTGCCTTTAACACAACTTTTACGCTATCAAAGGCAGTTCAGTTGGGTGCAACATATTCTGCGAGAGCCGGTAATTATAATAATGTGGGTGTACATGCGGTTTTTAAATTGGGTCCTGTGCAATTGTATGGGGCTACAGACAATATCTTAGCTGTGGTGGATAGCTACAAAGCGAAATCTACCAACGGAAGAATAGGGTTGAATATCATTTTTTAGTTATTTGTTTGACGAAATGTTAATGAATTCCTAATGGTTTACAAGTCAATTTATTACACATTATTGTTTCTTACATTTACGATTATTTACAAACAATTATGAAATACACCATCCGCACAACGGGTGTTAACGTTTAAAAGGCTACATATCGGGGTTTTTAAAGATATTTTTTCGGGGAGTCTGCTCTCATGGAAAGAATACATTTTTTATCCACACTTTCTTTAAAAAACAAAAACCGATAGCAATGAAAAAATTAGCCTTATTGTCAGTCATTTTCATGACTATTTCTTTTCTCTACGCTCAAAACAAATTTGAGGTAAGCCCCTGTTTTTATGATGAATTAATAAAATTTCAGAACGCTGAAACGCCCCATTTCAAAACTGTGGTTGATAGAACCTACGATGAAATGTTAAGGAAAAGTGTTCTTCAAACAAGAGGTGATGAAGTTTACACCATCAAAGTAGTGTTTCACGTGGTGTACAAAAATGCCGAAGAGAATATTTCAGATGCCCGAGTGAAAGACCAAATCAATGTGCTGAATGAATCTTTCCGTCGGAAAAATGCGGATACGACGAATACGCGGCCTATTTTTAAACCCGTTGCCGCCGATGCTCATATTGAATTCAAATTGGATAGAATTATTCGCGTCAAAACAACTCAGCTTTTCAAGCCGAATTTATTGTCCACAACTAATCAAATTCCAAACCAAGTAAAACAAACGGTTCAAGGCGGAAGTGATGCTATTGATCCTGACAGGTATATGAATATCTGGGTGTGTAAAATAGAACCTATGGAAATTTTGTTTTTACAACTCGGTTCAGTTTTGGGTTTTGCCTATCCGCCGGCTGGTTTGGCAAATTGGCCCGATGGTGCGAGTGCCCCATCAAAAAATCTGGATGGTGTAGTGGTGGATTACCGTACTGTGGGTAAAGCCGGTTTGTTATATGATTACCCGGGACGCGATGTGCCTTTAGCGCTGCAAGGGCGTACACTGGTTCATGAAACAGGTCATTACTTAGGTTTGCGCCATATTTGGGGTGATGGTTCATTATTAGGGTCAAGCTGTAACGGAGAAGATGGCATTTCTGATACGCCTAAAGCTTCTTCTCAATCAAAATTTGATTGTGATAAAACTAAAAATTCATGCCCTGACTCACCGGTTGATTTGCCTGATATGATTGAAAACTACATGGATTACAGCGATGAGAGTTGTATGAATCTGTTCACAAACGGGCAAGTTGGCATGATGCGCAGTGTTCTAAACGGACCTCGCAAACTACTGATTGACAAAGCCATCAGTGCATCAGCTGAATTGACAACTTTTCAAGCGTCTTTGACACCCAATCCATCCAGCGGTAATGTGTATTTTGATTGGCGCGAAAATCAGCCTTATGAGTTGCGCATATCCGATACTTATGGCAGATTGGTGCGCCGTTATGCCAACACCACCAGTCAAGCGCTTGATTTTTCGCAAATGACCAATGGTTTGTACCTATTCGAAATCAAATCCGCTAATCGTTTTCAGGTGGTTAAGTGGGTTTTGAGTAAGTAGGGGTTTTACACGAATTTCGCCAATGAGATTTCGTTTATAGGTGCGCTCTAAATATTCGGGGCGCACCAATGTGCATTTAAATGTTACTTTTGCAGTGGAAAATGGTGACAAAAATCATATTTATAAAATATATTTCATAATTGTTTAATATCCAAATCAAGGTATTTTTCAAAAAAATAACAAAAAATATAACAATTATTTTGCTATAAATAATAAACACCCTACATTGCTACTGTATTTGAAAGAGACGTTCAAAATTAAGAAAGAAATGTTCTCTCTTGAAACAATCATACTTAAAAGCATGAAATTTTTAACTAATAAACCAATAACAATTTACATGAACAAAAAAACAAGTAGCCAATTTTAACACTGTTAAGCATCTTATGTAGGTATTGATTTTACCTAATCCATTTACAGATTTTTTACGCGGTTTCAGGCTTATATAGGCATTAGGTAGTCTTGTTCAATTCTATCTACCCTGCTTGATTTGCGCCTTTTTTCAACCTTTTTGAAAGGTTATGCACCGTTTTTAGGATATTTTGCAGCATTTTGTCGCTTCAAAGTACTGTTATTGCTATGGTTTGTCTTGAATCATAACACTATATTTTGTAACAAATACATGAAAATAATAGCTTTAAACTTTTATCCAACAAATTGAAAATCGTAACTTTATGAACTTATTATCCCTACAAGCCTACAAGCCTACAAGCCTACATAATGTAATATGTTATAGCCTTTTTATTCTATTTTTTCTGAGTCTACCATCTTTTATGTTAGCACAATCAGATCAACCTGCTCCTGAATCACTGGCAAAAGATTTTTTAAA
>JANPGW010000171.1:0-2523 GCA_031424115.1 Saprospiraceae bacterium
GCAGGCGAACAGTGGATTGGTGACATAAACCATTCCGGCTTATACGCACCGATGGGAATCAAGGCTAAACGAATCGAGCCGAATTTTTCACCGATTGTCTTGAAAAATGGTGCATAGCCCGAATCTCCGGCAAAATAAATATTGCCCGATTGCGGCGAAGAAATCATAAAACCTGACCATAAAGTAGCGTTGCGGTCGCGTAAGCCGCGCCCCGAGAAATGTTGAGCGGGCAGACAAGTGATTGTAACCCCTGCTGTATGCTGCAATGGTTTGAAATTAATTTCTTGCCACCAATCCAAATCTAAAGTTTTTTCAATGCCTTTCTTTTTCAAAAACTGTGAAATCCCCAATGATGTAATAATCTGAGGTTTGTCACGGGCATATATTTTCGGCAAGTTAATGATATCCAAATGATCCCAGTGGTTATGACTTTGTAAAACGAGGTGAATGGTGGGTAAATCTTCCATGCGGATGCCGGCAGGTCGCACCCGTTTAGGCCCCGCCCATTGTACGGGGCTTGTACGCTCATACCAAACCGGGTCGGTCAAAATATTAATGCCATCCATTTGAAGCAAAACAGTCGAATGACCGATAAAGGTAACTTTGAGATGTCCATCGGATACTGTCCGTGAGGACTCCTTCGGAGAGGGAGTCGGTTTTTCACCCAAGAAAGAGTTTACAACTGGTCGCCAAATCGGGCGTTTTCGATTAATGTCAAATTGCCATTTTATTACATCGCCGAAGTCGCGGGCGTTGTGTCCATTCGGATTGAAAAATTTTTTACCGTCAAAATGGTCGGACGTTTCACCTTTGTGTCGCGGGGCAGAAATCGCCGTTCCGATGACAAGAACAAGCAAGGGAAACGCTAAGAGTATGGAGAAAATCGTTAGTAACATGTAGAAATCGTCATTTTATTTTGATTAAAACACCCAAAGTGCCATTATGTTGAAAGACGATTGAAAGGTAAGAATTTCCGGCAATTAAAACTCAGAATATAAATGATAGAGGGCAATGTCATAAATTGCAAAACGGGCGATAAACCGACTTGCACAACCGGAATAAGGGGCATCAAACCGGAATAAGCCCAATTACCCACTGATAAATGCCGCATTTCGGATAAAACTGCGCCTACTCCGCCTATCAAAATCACTATGAGGATGCGTTGCCATAGTAGGGGATAAACCCATAACGGTTGTTTAAAAATAAGAGCTAACCCTAAATATATCAGCAAAACCATGATAGCGTCTGCCACTGATCCTAAAGCACAAAAAGTTACGTGATTGATACTAAAAGAAGTGCTGTTGTAAAGGGGCATTTGAAGTAACTCCCATACCAAATTTAATAGAAATCTAAGGATAGCTGTTGTAACTATAAAGCGTTTAAATGATTGTTTATCAGTCGTTTTTTGTCGTAAAAAGAAATATAGTAGGGTTACCAAAATCAAAGCAATGACCGGTACTACAAAAATGAGAGGCTTCAAGGTATTCATACGATCAATGATATGGATTTTATTTATTTTTCAACTCTTAACATACTGGCATTGATGGCGACAATGACTGTACTCAACGTCATTAACACAGCCCCGGCGGCAGGGCTTAACACAATACCTTGATTGTATAAAACACCCGCCGCTAATGGCAAAGCAATGACATTGTAACCCGTAGCCCAAATCAAATTTTGAATCATTTTGCGATACGTCGCTTTGCCAAATAAAATAAGGTTCACCACATCTTTGGGATTGCTATTGACCAAAACGATACCTGCCGTTTCTGCTGCAATATCACTGCCGCTGCCGACGGCAATACCCACATCAGCAATTGCCAAAGCAGGTGCATCATTGACACCATCGCCTGTCATAGCGACAAATTCCCCTTTACTTTGTAAATCTTTTATCTTCTCCAATTTTTGATGCGGTAAGACTTCGGCGATAAAACTATCCATACACAAAGTGTCGCTGACACTTTTAGCGACTTTACTATTGTCACCAGTGAGTAGTATGGATTTAATATTATTTTCTTTGAGCGTTTTAATAGCATCGGCTGATTCGGGGCGAATTTCGTCAGACAAAGCAATATACCCTATTAATTCCTTATGGGCGACAACAAAAACAACCGTTTCCGTATCATTAGCCGTAAAGCCACCGGGAATAGACATATTGTTTTCTTTTAAATAACCAGGACTCACCACTAATATTTTTTTACCCTCAACGGTAGCTTCAATCCCTTTACCCGTAAGGGCATTAAAATTTTCTGTCGCCGGAATAGTAATAGATAAGTCTTTTGCTTTTTGGAGGATGCCTGTTGCGATGGGATGTTCGGATTTTTGTTCTAAAGCAGCAGCCAAACGCAAGATTTCATTATCATTGATGTCTTTTTGAAATGAGACAATTTTGGAAACTTGAAATTTACCGACAGTCAGCGTGCCTGTTTTATCAAATACGATGGTAGTAATTTTCCGGGCATTTTCAAAAGCCGTTCTGTTTTTTATCAACAAACCATTTTTTGCGGATAATGCCGTTGATTT
>JANPGW010000172.1:0-68592 GCA_031424115.1 Saprospiraceae bacterium
ACCACATTGCCACTTCTGAATTGGTGTGGGTCATCGGGATTTCCGCCGTGCTCAACGGTAACAAAAGCCCGCTCGCCATACGTATAACCCGAAGCCTTGATACTGAGGGGGTACCACGTAAAGCCCTCCGACCGCCGTTGCTCAAGCGGTTTATTTTGAATGACCGTTTTAAAAAAATCAAGGTCAGCTTGTTTTTCAATGGCGAGGAGTTGTTTGAGATGTAAAAGCTCGGGCAGTTGATTATCCATTTATTTCTTTTTGATGGATGCAAAACTACGGAAAGCGGGGAATTGTTTTAATAAAATAAAAAATAACCCACTACGAGTATTACCAAATAATAAACCCACAACAACTGACTCAACGCACCCACCACCACCGAATCATAAAAAACAGTGCCTTTTGTAAATCGTCTGCCTATGTATTGGGCTAAAAAATAGATGGGGAAATGAACAACCCAACCTGCATAATACATCAACTGACCGAACCAGCCCCAAAGCAGATTTTTACCTTTAAATTGGAGGGGTGAAGGGAAGTTGTCGCTGAGTTGGGCATAGACTTTTTCATTTAATTGCTGCATTTTTTCAGTTGTATCTCCTTGTATATCAATGCTTTGTATTGGCTTACTGAATACAACGTCGCATTTTTTACCCCATTTAGTGAAGTTGTTGTAAGTAATAGAAACGGGGACGATATGGAGGTCAATTTTTTCAGCCCAAGCCTTTTCAGCCAAGGTGATAAACCCTTTTTTTAAGGGTAAAACCGTTGTTTGATGGGTACAAACACCTTCGGGATAAATGAGTACCCACTCATTTTTTCGAAACAATTCTTGACATTCTTTAAAGGTTTCAATATTTTTTATCGCTGAATTTTCATCATTTTCAGTTTGCCTAAAAACAGGAAGCGTTTTAAAATGGCGGAGTATTTTATTGGCTAACGGCTTACGATAAGCATCGCCTCTTCCAAGACAATAGACACCTTGTTTGAGCGTAGAAGCAACCATCAGACCATCTAAAAAAGAGTTACTGTGCGTAGAGGTGAACAATATGGGTTTGTTTTCGGGTATATTTTCTAATCCTTCCCAACCAATTCTTTTGATGTACAAATGAAGGGAAATACGCACCATAAAACGCTCAAAATAATATAACATAGATTTCAATTTGACGTAAATATAAAAAAACATTACTTTTGATAAATAAATAAAAACCATTTTCTAAAATCACATTAAAAAAAAATGAATTATGGCTCTTTTTGGTTCATCCAATCCATTCATGAAAGAGGAAAAGTATCAGAATCTCCTCGATGCTACTTCCGTCGCAGAAGGCACAATGACGGTGTCGGGGGCGGTGAATAAAACATTGATTTTATCAGGATTATTGATTTTGACTTCTGCTATCAGTTTTATGATGCCCAATATGATTTTTATGTGGGTAGGCGCTATCGGGGGCTTAATAGCCGTTTTGGTAGCCGCATTTAAACCCCATTTATCGAGATATTTGGCACCGGCTTATGCGCTGTTGGAAGGATTATTCGTGGGGACTATTTCGGCTGTTTATGCCGCTTCTTTTTCGGGCATTGTTTTCAATGCCGTTCTTAGCACCATAGGTATCTTGGTAGCGATGTTATTAATTTATAAATCGCGGATAATCTCGGTGACTGAAAAATTCCGCATGGGTGTTGTGGCAGCCACTGCCGCTATTGCATTGGTGTATGTGGTATCCATGATTCTGCGGATGTTCGGCATCGAAATGCCTTTTTTGCACCAAGGCGGCATGATGGGCATTGGCATCAGCGTGGCTATTATTGTGGTAGCGACATTGAATTTACTCCTTGATTTTGATAATATCGAAAAAGGTGAAATGCACAGTGCCCCTAAGTACATGGAATGGTATTCTGCTATGGGTCTTTTGATTACGCTCGTATGGTTGTATCTCGAATTATTACGTTTGTTGTCCAAAGTGGCAAGAGAGCGTTAATATTTCAGGACATTAAATCAGGATTACAAAAGCTCTGTTTGATATTAACAGGGCTTTTGTAATTTATAATGCGTAACTTCGGCACACCAATATTTGTTTTTTGGATAAAAAAAGAACTCAAACCCCGTAAAATGTGTTTAAACAACTACCCCTCAGTATAAGAGGGAATTTTAAAATAGACTAATACTACAATTGAATCAACCAAACTAACTCTAATAGAACCATCATTCAATTGTAATCAGTGATTAAATTTTTACATGAAAAAGAAAAAAGAATCTAAAAAACAAGAAAACAAACTTTCCGTTAAAGAACTTCAACAAGCTATTCTACGGCTTTTCAAGCAAAACCCTACTAAAAATTATTCTGCCCGTCATATCATCGAAAAGCTCGGAATTGGCAATAATAAGGATTCGGTCAAGCATGCGCTCGATCAATTGGAACAGTCTGGTCAATTGAAAACTATCCAACAACCAAAAGTTCAAGACGCCAAAGTTGTCATGCCGGAATCTGATACGCTCCCTAAAACGGAAGGCTTATCTCAAAATCGAACGATACGGTCGAGCACAAGAGAAACAAAAGCACCTGCTGCTCGCGGACAAAACGGTACTTACATCGGGACGGTTGATGTGACCCGCACCGGAGCTGCCTATATCGTTTGTGAAGGGTTGGAAAATGATGTGTACGTCAATATGAAGTCCCTTAATGGTGCTTTACACGGTGATAAAGTCAAAATTGCGGCTTATTTCTCTAATCGCCGCCGTCCCGATGGCGAAGTATTGGAAGTATTGGAACGGGCAACCGACCATTTCATTGGCACTTTTATGAATCAACGCCGTTTTGCTATTGTCATGCCCGACCGTATGGGGATGCCGGAAATATTTATCGAAGAAGCAGATACTAAAGGTGCTCAGCACGGCGAAAAAGTTACAGTTAGGGTAACTAAATGGCTGAGTCGCGCCAATAAAAAATTAACCGGCGTTGTCACAACCGTTTTGGGTAAACCGGGTACAAGCGATATTGAAATGAAATCCATCTTAATAAATGGTGGTTTCAACATAGAGTTTCCCGACGATGTGTTGGCTGAAACGGCGAAAATCAAAGATGATATTGCCGCCGAAGTCTCTAAACGCCGCGATTTCAGGGATATCAATACGTTCACGATTGACCCGCACGATGCCAAAGACTTTGATGATGCGCTGTCATACCGCGTTTTAGAGAATGGTAACACAGAAGTCGGTGTTCATATCGCTGATGTGACGCATTATATTTTCCCCAATACAGCCCTCGACAAAGAAGCATTTCTTCGCTCGACTTCCGTGTATTTAGTTGACCGTGTCTGCCCGATGTTGCCTGAAAGGCTATCAAATGAACTGTGTTCATTGCGTCCCAATGAGGACAAATTGACTTTTTCGGCAGTTTTTACTTTCAATGATAAACATGAAATTGTCGATAAGTGGTTCGGAAAAACCATCATTCACTCTAATCGGCGGTATGCTTATGAAGAGGCTCAGGCAATATTGGAAGCCGGTGAAGGAGACTTCGCTGATGAACTCATGAAACTCAATCAGATTGCCCATCATTTGCGCAAAAAACGCTTCAAAAATGGGGCAATCAATTTTGAAGTAGATGAAATCAAATTCAGATTGGATGAACACGGCGTGCCGATCGAGGTTTATGTCAAAGAGCGCAAAGACGCCCACTTGCTTATTGAGGATTTTATGCTTTTAGCCAATAAAGAAGTGGCAACCTACATGGCAAAAAAAGACCCCTCAGTAGAGGTGCCTTATACCTATCGGATTCACGATTTGCCGAATATGGATAAGCTTGAAAATTTCGCTCTTTTCGCCCGCGAAATGGGGGTGAAAATGAACTTGGATACGCCTAAAAATATCGCCAAATCTTTTGATGACTTGATTAAAAAAGCGGAAAAAGACGAGGCCTTGAAAATATTGATGCCGCTAGCCATCAGAACGATGGCAAAAGCAGAGTATTCGACTAACAATATTGGGCACTATGGTTTGGCTTTCGAGTATTATAGCCATTTCACATCGCCAATTAGACGGTATTCAGACGTATTAGCGCATCGGATTTTATTCGAAAATTTGAATAAAACCAAACGTTTTGAAAAAGAAAAACTGGAAGAGCAATGCAAATACATCTCTAAGCAAGAACGCAAAGCAGCTGAAGCAGAGCGTGAAAGCATCAAATACAAGCAGGTTGAATACATGAAAAAACACGTCGGCGATGAATTTGACGGTATTGTTTCGGGTATGCTTGACCGTGGTATTTTTGTGGAGATAAAAGGTATGCTGGCTGAAGGCATGGTCACGTTTGACCGGATGGCAGAATCATTTGAAGTAGAAAGCTCTCGCTTGCGCGCGAAAGGACTGCGCTCAGGAAAGATTTATAAAATGGGCGATCCGGTAAGAGTCAGAATTTTGAACGCCGACTTGGAGAAAAAACAAATTGAGATGGGATTGGCTGAATAATGCACATTGAAATAAATTTCCCCAAACCGTCTTTTTAAATCCGCTAAAAGGGGAAATAAATCTACAAAATAATTAATTTTTGTGAAGCCTGAGAATTGAACATTCTTAGGCTTTGTCTTTTTTTGCAAATTGGCAATGTTTTTTCATAGAAAGTCATGATTTATGTTTATTTTGCAAAACTTTACATATCGCACAAGAATTATTGAATGAATAGACTGTTACCGATTATTATTTTGCTTTGGTGGGCGGACGTAGTACAAGCGCAAAAAAACTACTTTCAACAGGAAACCAACTTTAACATCAACGTCACTCTCGACGATGAAAAGCATGTGCTATCGGGCAACGAAACTATCGAATACATCAACCATTCACCGGATAAACTTACCTATATTTATTTTCATTTATGGAACAACGCCTACAGTAATAAAAATTCGGCTTTTGCCCAACAAGAGTTAAGGAATGGTAATATGCGTTTTTATTTTGCCGAAAATGATGAAATGGGCGCAATAACGGATTTGGATTTTAAAGTAGACGGTCAAAAATGTGAGGTGGAAATTGACAAAGATAATCCTGATATTGCCAAACTTATCCTCTCCCAGCCACTCCAATCCGGTGCTAAAATCACCATCACAACACCTTTTAAAGTCAAAATTCCTTATACTTTCTCACGGGGCGGGCATGTCGGGCAACAATACTTGATGACGCAATGGTTTCCCAAACCGGCAGTATATGATGCTGAAAAATGGCACCCGATGCCATATCTGAATCAAGGTGAATTTTATTCGGAATTTGGACATTTTGATGTAACTATGACGCTCCCTGAAAATTATATCGTTGGTGCAACGGGTATATTGCAAACACATTCAGAAAAAGAGTTTATCGACAATAGAACTCAGCAAGAAATAGGCGATTCAGTGCCGCCGTCTTCAAAACAAATGAAAACCATTCGTTTTACGGCTGAAAACGTCCACGATTTTGCTTGGTTTGCGGATAAAGCGTTCAACGTCAGAAAAAGTGAAGTCATTTTAAAAAATGGTAAAAAGGTAGAAACGTATGCATATTTCCGCCACAAATATCTTCAACAATGGCAAAAAGCACCGGAATACGTCAATCGTGCCGTCCAATATTATTCTGACTTGGTAGGTGATTATCCGCATCCGCACGCTTCGACTGTCATGGCAGACGGGGGATATGCGGGTGGCATGGAATATCCGATGATAACAGTTTTGGCAGGAAGATTTTCGGATAAAGATTTGGACGTAACATTGGCTCATGAAGTAGGGCATAATTGGTTTCAAGGCATTTTAGGCAGTAATGAACGCGACCACGCTTGGATGGACGAAGGCATCAACTCGTATTATGACCATCGCTATACCGCTCAATTTTATCCCCGTACTGAGGGGTCTAATCCCGAAACCTCAGGGGGATATGGATTACCTAAATTTATTTCCAAAAATACAGATTACACGTTAGAAGAGATTGCATTACAGTATCAGGATTTTAACCATAAAAATCAACCGATAGCAACCACCTCCAATGCCTTGACGCAGACCAATTATTTCATGAATGCTTACGAAAAACCCGCAAGGCTTCTGAAAATATTAGAAAATTATTACGGTCAAAAGCGTTTTGATGATATTATGCAAGCTTATTATAACGGTTGGAAATTCAAACATCCGCAACCGACTGATTTCAGAAAACACTGGGAAATTGCCACGGGAGATGATTTTTCATGGCTTTTTGATGGGTTAATGAAAGAAGTAAAAGCAGTAGATTATAAAATTTCAGATATTAAAGATAATGGTACAGAATGGTTATTGACCATCAATAATCTAAGTGGTGTGACAGTGCCTTTTGATATCAGTTGCTTAAAAAAAGGTGCAGTAGTATCTAAAAAATCTTATAAAGGCATTGACAAACAACAAGTTATACAAATCTCAAAAGGAGATTTTGACCTTATTGCTTTAGATAACAATCATCTGTTGCCCGACCTAAATCGCGCCAACAACTACGCCCGAACAAAGGGAAAGGGGTCAACAGCTTTGCCTTGGGAAATGACTTTTTTAGGAGGCATTGACAATTCAAAGAAAAACACTGTGTATTGGTCACCTGCGGTAGGAATCAATAAATATGACGGGGCATTGGTAGGATTACTTTTACATAATGGGTTTGTTCCACAAAAAAAATGGAGCTGGGCAATCGCACCCTTTTATGGTGCTAATTCGAGAAATCTAACCGGCGTTGTAGATATTGATTATAGTTTTTTTAATAAAAATCATAAAATCACGTTGAGTGCGGGGGGAAAACGCTTTAGTTTTGCCAAGAAGCCCAATAAAAACTTTTTAACCTACACCCGTATATCTCCCTCCGTGACAATAGATTTTTGGAAAAGACCTTTAAGCCAATTCACCCAGAGTTTGTCTATTCGCCATTTATCTATCAATGAAGAAAATCTTTTACAAGACACCATTGAGAGAATTTCCATCAAAAATAGACTATCCAACAGCAGCGAAATCAGCTATTCAGGCACTATTAAGAATGGTTTAACTCCTACAAGTTTTAGGTTATGCGTAGAAAATTATCGCTATCAGGTTTTTGAAAAGCGACAAAAATTCATTAAAACGACCTTCGAACTGTCTCAGGATTATATGTATCGGGAAAACAGAAAATTTTCCGCCCGATTGTTTATCGGCGGTTTTCCGGTCAATTCTGGGCGCAATTCCGGATTTGGTTTCACAAGAGGCTTTTTGGGCTTATCTGCTCGGGGTTTTGCAGACTACCGCTACGAAGATTATTACTTTGGTAGAAATGAATCTAAGGGCTTTGCCTCACAACAAATCGCGTCCAATACTGAGGGGGGGCTAAAATTTACTTTACCGGAAGGGGAAGAGACCCGAATCGGATACAGCAATAATTTTGTCGCTTCGCTGAATTTGAAAGCACAATTGCCTTTCAAATTTCCTTTAGATATTAAGCCCTATTTTGACATTGGCTTTTTCAGCGATACCCGCCCGGGTGGAGAGCGCACAACGTCTCAATGGCTTATGAGCGGTGGCTTGGCTTGGGAAGTGAACGATTACTTAGGGGTTTACGTTCCACTTTATTTTTCCGGCAAAAAAGATGACCCCAACAGTTTTCAATCCATTATGACAAGGCGCGGTGGTTTTTTATCTCGCATCACTTTCAGTATCAATATGAAAAAGTTGGATTTGAGGCGATTGATTGAAAATTTATAAGAGCCCATGAGTGTAGGGTAATCAGTGCTTAGTATTCAGACCCAATTAACTTCCCAATACCCTATAACTTTTCTTTCACAAAATATCCTGTCAAAGATTTCTCTTCTTTGGCTAAACCTTCAGGCGTCCCTTGAAAAACCAGATGCCCTCCGTTTTTGCCACCTTCGGGACCCAAATCAATCACCCAATCAGCTGACTTAATCACTTCCATGTTGTGCTCAACTACCAACACTGAATGCCCTTTTTCAACCAAAGCGTTCAAAGCATCTAAGAGTTTTTTAATGTCGTGAAAATGCAAACCGGTGGTGGGTTCATCAAAAATGAAAAAAATGTGATCTTTATTCCCTTCTTTCCCAAGGAAAGAGGCTAATTTAATCCTTTGTGCTTCGCCACCGGATAGGGTTGAACTCGACTGTCCCAACTGAACATAGCCTAACCCCACATCATTCAGCGGTTTTAATTTTTGAACAATGCCTTTGTCTTCCTTGAAAAAATCAAGGGCTTCTTCAACACTCATTTGCAAGACTTCAAAAATATTTTTACCCATGTAAGTCACATCTAAAGTTTCTGCTTTAAACCGTTTGCCATGACATTCTTCACATTCTAAACGCACATCTGCGAGGAATTGCATTTCCACAATTTGCTCGCCTTCCCCTTTACAAGTTTCACAACGCCCCCCCTCAGTATTGAAAGAAAAAATACCGGGTTTATAACCTCTGATTTTGGATAGTTGCTGTTTGGAAAACAAATCCCGAATTTCATCATAGGCTTTGACATACGTCACGGGATTGGAACGCGACGATTTACCGATGGGTGACTGATTAATCATCTCGATACCCGATAGTCGCTTGATATCGCCTTCCAAGCCGTCAAAATGTCCCGGCACGGTGGAAGCTGTCGGGTCAATTTCACGCTGTAAGGCAGGATATAAAATCTGTTTCACCAAAGTCGTCTTGCCACTGCCCGACACACCGCTCACAACCGTCATCGTATTGAGTGGAATTTTGACCGAAACATTCTTCAAATTGTGTTGCCTTGCCCCTTTTACTTCAAGCCAATGAACACCCTTACGGCGTACGGAGGGGGTCGGAATTTGAAGGCTTCCGTTCATGTAGCGTGTGGTAAGGCTTTGTTTGGCATCACTGAAAATCTTTTCATAAGCCCCGGCAAACACCACTTCGCCGCCGTGAATACCCGCTTCGGGACCCATATCAATCAAATAATCGGCATTTTTTATAATATCTTCCTCATGTTCCACTACCACAACCGTGTTGCCCAAATCTCGCAAAGCCTTCAAAACAGTGACCAAACGCCCCGTATCGCGCGGATGTAAGCCCACACTCGGTTCATCCAAAATGTACATCGAACTGGTCAAATTAGAGCCTAAAGTACGAGTCAAATTGATGCGTTGAGTCTCGCCACCACTCAATGTCGAACTGATACGGCTCAGCGTCAAATAGCCCAGACCGACATTTATCATAAAATGCAAACGGTTGGTGATTTCTAAAATCAATCTCTTGCCTACTTGCAAATCACTCTCTGATAAATGAATAGTATCGAAAAAAGCGGAAACTTCGTCAATCGGAATATCTACCAACTCCGTGATATTTTTACTGCTCATTTTTACATAAGTCGCTTCCTGCCGCAAACGACCGCCCTCACAGGTGGGACAAGCCGTACGCCCGCGATAGCGCGCCAACATAACCCGGTTCTGAATTTTATACGTTTGCTCTTCGAGCATGGAGAAAAAACGATTGATACCCTCAAAATAGGCATTGCCATTCCAGAGCAGTTTGCGTTCATCTTTGGTCAAATCTTGATAAGCCCGATGAACGGGAAAATCAAATTTATGAGCTGCCCGTAAAAAAGCATCTTGCCATTCACTCGATTTCTCGCCTTTCCAACAGGCAACAGCACCCTCAAAAACCGAAAGTGTTTTATTCGGAATCACTTTATCCTCGTCAATACCCATCACTTTGCCGTATCCTTCGCAGGTTGGGCAAGCACCATAGGGATTGTTATAATTGAACAGTTGTGGAGACGGGTCTAAAAACACTACCCCGTCTAACTCAAATCTATTGTTAAAATGCCGCGTTTCACCGCCCATAATTTCCAATATGGCTTCCCCTTCCGATTCGTAAAAAGCAGTTTGAACGGAGTCCGCTATTCGTTTTATATTTTCAGAAGGCTCGTCGATATTATCAAAATCTTCTTTTTTCAACACAAAGCGATCAATCAAAATGCGCAAATCAGCCTCTTTGAACTTATCCACGGTTTGCGTCAAATCCAAGTCCGCTTCAACACCTTTATCACTAAAAATATCTTCAATTTGTATTAATTGCCCCTCCTTCCAAAGGCGGGTATAGCCTTTTTGCAATAATAGATTAAGTTCCGCTTCTAAAGTGCGATCATTGTATTTCGTCGGTAAAGGGATAAACAGGAGTACTTTATCTTCTTCTTTTTGTTGGATGATAAAATCCACTACATCAGAAACCTGATGTCTTTTAACCACATCTCCAGAAATAGGGGAAATGGTTTTACCAATTCTGGCGTATAAAAGTCTTAAAAAATCATACACTTCCGTCATGGAACCAACTGTCGAGCGGTTATTGCCCGTTGTTACTTTTTGCTCAATGGCGATAGCGGGGCAGATGCCTTTGATATAATCCACATCCGGTTTTTTCATCCGCATCAAAAATTGCCGCGCATAACTTGATAGACTCTCCACATATCGGCGTTGCCCTTCAGCAAAGAGCGTATCCATAGTAATAGATGACTTACCACTGCCCGAAACACCCGTAACGACGACGAGTTGGTTTTTAGGTATAGTTAAATCAATATTTTTCAGATTGTTACTTCTCGCACCTTTGATGAAAATAACATTCTCGCCCTCTCTCGCTTGCCCATTTTGAGGTTTTTTTAAATCTTTTACAGCCATTAACATGTCATTTTAATTCAAAACAAATTTTAAGATACGAGGTTCTGACAAAACGCAAATATAGTGATATTCAGTGTTTTATAAAACGATTTGTTGAAAATAGTGTTAAAATGTTTTAATAAATACAACAATATTAAAATGTCTGGTACTTTGAAAATATCAGGCATTAAAAAAGCTATGAGTAAAACCCATAGCTTCTTCTTTAATAAATAAGAGTTTCGACGCTTTACATAGTTTTAATTTGTCGAGTAATAATGATAAATTTCTTTGTTTGCAATATAGTTTTAAATCAAACTCCCAAATCCAACGCTCCCAAATACCCATCCTCTTTTTCTCTCATCTCCGTCTCTTCCTCATCCGTTTCATCACTATATCCGCACAAATGCAAAACGCCGTGAATCATCACGCGATGTAGTTCAGCCTGAAAAGAGACACCCAAATCTTCAGCATTGTCTTTCACACGGTCTATACTGATAAAAATATCGCCTTCAATAGGGTCGTCGTTGTATGGAAAAGTAATGACATCGGTCAAAGTATCATGTTCGAGGTATTCGACATTCATTTGGTGAAGATAATCATCGCTGCAAAAAATGTAGCTGATTGTACCGAGTTCATACCCTTCTGACTCAATCGCTTTTTCAATCCATATACTGAGGGGCTCTTCATCGGCCAACTGAAAATCAATGTCTTCGACGTTGTATATTATTTTAATGTCTTCCATGAAAATCAGCTCAATAATCTTTTCACAACCCCTGAAATAACCGCTCCTTCCGCTTGACCGGCGAGTTGTTTATTGGCTGCACCAATGACTTTACCCATTTCCTTCATGTTGGTTGCGCCCGTTTCAGCAATAATTTGTTTCACAACCGCTTCAATTTCCGCTTCGCCCAATTGTTTTGGCAAATAGCGTTCGATGACTTCAATTTCTTCGCGTTCTGTCTGAGCCAGTTCTGCCCGATTATTTTGTTCAAATATAGTAAGAGACTCTTTGCGTTGTTTCACTAATTTTTGAAGAATTTTTATTTCGTCTTCATCTGTCACCTCAACGGCTGCACCACTTGTTTTATGTAAAAGAATGGCAGATTTGATAGCTCTTATTCCACGCAAGCCTTTTTCATCTTTGGCTTTCATTGCCTCTTTGAGGTCATTATTTATTTTAGCTTCTAAATTCATTGTTTTATTTTTTAATCAAAATTTTATTTTTTCTTCTTCTTTTCGGTCTGTCCCTTTTCCGTTGCTAAATCTCTCTTCATCCCTTTGTCCACAATTTTTAAAGCAATATTGTTGATACCTGCCAATGACTCCACACGCATATATTGCTCAAGCGTAATGGTATGTAAACCGTTGGCATTAAAAAAAGCATTCGGTTGAATCGGAATTTCAAATACACATTCCGAGCCGCTGCAATTGCCAGCCCATTTGCCCGTATTATCTGCCAAATCAATATTAAGTTGCTGCTTAATACGTTCGCCCGAAGGGAATTTTGTGTAGATATTGGTATAAATATTTTGCATCGGATACTGAGGGGTATGCTTTATGGTCAAGACGATGTCATAAATCTCCATCGTATCGGCAATATTGAAAGCAAAATCTAAAGTGTCGGCATACGTCCATTGCCCGTTTTTAAGGTCGTATTTTTTCTCGAAAATAATCTTCTCTTTACCACACGAGACAAAAGCGATACTGAGTGGGAGGGCTAAAAGTATAAAAAAAAGGCGTTTTATTAAATTCACGTTATTCATTTTAAAAAATCCAAGAATCGTTTAAAACGAATTCTTGGATTTTAATATTATCAATGAAAGAGATAGAAACAAAGTTAAGGTGTCTTTACCTCTTTTATTTAAACATATCTTTCAATCTGTCAAACAGTCCCTTATCCTCTTTGTCCGGATTAGGCTGGAAATTAGGCATTGAGCGAAGGCGTTCCAACAAAACCCGTTCATCTTCATTGACCTTCTTAGGCGTCCAAATATTGACATGTACCAATTGATCGCCTTTTCCATAACTTTGCACAGAAGGAAGCCCTTTGCCTTCCAATCTGAATACCTTACCGGCTTGCATGCCTGCCGGAATTTTAATACGCACCCGCCCGTCTAAAGTAGGTACTTCCACACTTGTTCCCAATGCAGCATCAGCAAAATTGACGTACAATTCATGGTGCACGTTCATCCCTTCACGCTGAAAATGCTCATGAGGAGCTTCTTCGATACTAATTATTAAATCACCGGCACCACCACCTTTCGCACCGGCATTACCTTTGCCACTGAGTTGAAGTTGCATGCCATCGGCAACACCTGCCGGTATTTGCAAATCTATCATTTCCTCACCAAATAATGTGCCTTCACCCTTACAATTACTACAATTAGCTGTAACGACCCTTCCGTTACCTTTACAAGTTGGACACGCTGAAGTAGTTGCCATCTGGCCTAAAAAAGTATTGCGCACCTGACGGACATAACCGGAGCCTTTACAGGTATTACAAGTCGTCACTGAATTTGAATCTTTTGCTCCTGAACCATGACACACGTTACAAGAGATTTGCTTCTTCACTTTTATTTTCTTAGTGACGCCCTGCGCAATTTCTTCAAGTGAAAGACGCACTTTGATTCTCAAATTAGAGCCGCGTTGACCCTGAGGGCGTCTTTGTCCGCCACCGCCACCACTGCCGCCAAAAAAAGATTCGAATGGGCTACCGCCGCCCATCTCGCCAAAAATGTCGCCAAAAGCACTAAAAATATCTTCGGCACTATTAAAGTGACCGCCGCCACCGCCGTATCCGCTATTGCCGTCCACACCTGCATGACCCAATCTATCGTATCGAGCCCGCTTATCAGCATCACTCAGCACTTCGTAAGCCTCAGCTGCTTCTTTAAATTTATCTTCTGAAGCTTTATCTCCGGGGTTGCGATCCGGGTGATATTGCATAGCAAGTTTGCGATATGATTGTTTTATCGTATCGCCGTCAGCATTTTTTGCAACGCCAAGCACTTCGTAATAGTCTCTTTTAGCCATATTTATATACATTATGGGTTTTGACATCAGCTACAAACCGACATAAAACGCCTCTTACTTACTTACCAACAACAACTTTTGCAAAACGAATAATTTTATCACTGAGTAAATATCCTTTTTCTAAAGTATCTACAACTTTTCCTACCAGTTCATCACCAGCCGGCACTTCGGTAATAGCTTCGTGCTGGTCAGGGTCAAAATCAGAACCCGGCGGCGTTTCCATCTCTTTCAAGCCTTTGCTTTTGAGTGTAGAAATAAGTTTTAACCACACTAAATTGACCCCCTCAGTAAATTGCTCATTTTTTGACGCCCTGTCAAAATCGTCTAAAACGGGTAAAAGTGCTGTCAAAGTGTCACGCGAAGCCAGCGCAATCACTTCTGCTTTTTCCTTCATCGTCCGCTTTCTGAAATTATCAAACTCAGCTTGTTGATAAAGCATTTTATTTTTCAAGTCGCTAACTTGCTCTTGCAAAGCCAACATTTCCTTTTTAAAATCCTCGGTAACAGCAGCTTCAGCGTTATTTCCGGTTGCCTCGATTGTCTCGTCTTGCATCAAATCTTCGTTTTGAAATGCATCTTTATTTTCCATACGCTTGTTTTTAAACCATTTTTTAAACATAAATCATTTGTTTAACTCAAAATGTCTGCCATAGGCATAAAAATGACAAATTGGCAGTTTTAGCCGTGTTTCAAAAAAGCTACTTTGAGTCCTAATAATATGAGAATACCGCCCGTTATTTTATTTTGCCAAAAACTGAAAGCAGGATATTGCTTTAAAAAATTACCTGCTTTGCCAAAAGCCCACGCTACGCCGAAATTGACTATTGTCCCTGAAATATTGAACCATAAACCCAAAAGTAAAATCTGCAAACCGATTGATTGATTCTGGGTATTGATAAATTGCGGCAAAAAAGCCAGAAAGAATAAAGCTACTTTGGGGTTCAAGACATTAGTAAAAATGCCTTGTTTCAATATGACGCCATCCGAAACAGGCGCTTTATCAGATGAGATATCAAAAGACTGTGTTTTTGATACTATTGCTTTGATACCGATATATATCAAGTAGGCTGCACCCAAATATTTTATGACATCAAAGAGAACCGCTGATTGCGCAATGATAGCTGAAATACCCAAAACAGCCGCTATAATATGAACCACACAACCCAAAGCAATCCCTAATGCTGCCATCATTCCGGCTCGAATGCCGTGGCTCGTCGAATGGGTTGCTACAAATATCATATCATTGCCAGGTGTGATATTCAGCATCAAAGAAGCCAAGGCAAACAATAGAAATTGTTGAAAATCCAACATAGCCGAAAGAATTTTAAGAGTTTATTTATTGTAACTTACTTGTCAAAACTTTTTCAATGTCTTTCAAAGATTGGTTGACGCCAATTATCACCCCCTCAGTATTCAAAAGAAATTTAGTTGGAATCACTCTAACGCCATATTGTTTGGCAATGGGAGAATCCAGATTCTTAAAATCTGAAATATGGAATCGCCAAGTCATATTGTACCGCTGAATCGCTGATAGCCAACGATCTTTGTCGCTTTCGATACCCACGCTAACAATTTCGAAACCTTTGGCGTCTTTGAAGTTCTTGCCATGAAATGAATCGTATACATATTTCAAATCCGGCGCTTCCGCAAGGCAAGGTGCGCACCAACTACCCCAAAAATCCAATAATACATATTGTCCTTTCAGGTCTGATAATTTCATAGCTGAACCATCGGGCATCATACCTGTAAAATCGGGCGCATCGGCTCCGTTGATATACTTTGGCTGCTTGTAAAAATATTTGCCTATAAAATATATGACAATCAAGGCTAAGACAATCCAACTCCAATTTTTCCTAATCGTTTCCATCATATTCAGAATTGAGTATCTATTTTTTTCAAATAAGTCTGCAAAGTTATAAATCTATTTTGATAAATAGCGTCAAACCTGCCCCGCGTCAGTATGATAAAGCCTTTTTTTTAAAAAGAGAGCCTATTACATCTCCGCAATAGACTCTCAATAATATTATTTATATACAAAATTGATTCAAGTGTTGAAAGAGAGGACATAATCGAAAATTTGCCCGAGCACCTGTTTAAAAACAACTTCAATCTGGTGAAAAGAGATTTTAATCCACTACTTCCCCTTCAATAATCAATTTTTCCGGTTTGCGCTGTTCTTTTATCCAAACGGTTAACTTTTTATAAAATGCACCGCTTTTCGCAGCATCATACGTCACCGTTATTTTACCAGTTTTAGAAGGCTCTACGGGGTCTTGCTCCCAGTCAGAAGCCGTACAGCCACATTCAGCTCGCACATTTTCAATAACAAGGGGCTCGTTTGTTGCATTTTTAAATTCAAAAACGTGTTTGACAGGCTGTTTTTTGAAAATTTCACCAAAATCATGGGTAGTAGGCGTTATCCATACTAATTTTGAATCATTAGCAACTAAAGCCTGAAACAAGGAAAAAATAATAGCCAGTATCATATTCAAGATAGAATTGTTATTAATTACTCAAATTAAAACGCACGATGCCTGAAAAAGATTATATTTTTGCAATGTAAACGATATTAATCTTTTCTTAAAAATTTTAAAAAACAGCTACTATGTTTGGAAATTTATTGGGCGATTTTGAAAAAAAACAAAAAGAAGTCATGGATAAGGCGGCTGAAATCGTCGTATCTTCCGAAACTGAAGGTGTCAAAGTGACTGTTAACGGTAAAAAGGAAGTCGTCAACATCTCCGTTGATGCTTCCCTGATGACCGATAAAGAGCAACTTGAAGATCTTCTTGTGGTTACTATCAATCGAGCACTTGATGAAGCAGGCGAGAAAGCCGCTTCTCAAGCAAAGGAATTGATGCAAAGTATGCTCCCTCCGGGATTAGGCGACCTTTTTAAAGGGGTGATGTAAAACTTTAATTTTTTAGTGCTGAAAATATTTTATTTTCTCTCAACGTTTAGAAAGTATGATTTAAAAAAACTTTTTTATACTGAGGGTGGTAAAATATAGGCTACATTTTTGCCTATCAAAAAAGAACCGATAATTTTTTATATACATGAAATTTCTGAACATAATTGTTTGCCTAATCATTACTTGCACACTTTCTGCACAAAAAGTAAATATTAATGACGGTTTAGTAGCACATTTCCCATTTGATAGTTACCCCATTGTGGATAAAAGCGGGAATGGCAACAAAGCTATTTTAGGCGGTGATACGACATTGAGCTGTGGTGTTGAAAGTAATGCCCTCCGATTTGACGGCATTTCCACCGAAATTATTTTTATTGGACCCGCTATTTTTGATAATTTCAAAACTGCGGATTTTAGTGTGAGTTTTTATATAAAGCCCTCTTCTCAAAGTGGGTCAATAGCGACATTTGATATTTTGGCTAAGCGGAAAAAATGTACAACTGATAGTTCTTTTGCCATTCGTTACACACCGGCAGCCAATCAATTGAGTATCGAACTGAGTGAAAATGTCAGGACTCGCCATGTCATGGTTCAAAAACTTGATTTTGCGCGTTGTTGGCAACACATTGTGATAACAAGAGCCTTCAATAAACTATCGCTTTACGTAAATGGCAGATTGGTTCAAGTCAACTACTCCACTAAACGGGTTGCTATTAACAATGACGCTCCTTTGACTATGTCAAAAAGTCCTTGCTTAGGCAGTACTGACCGTAAGTTTTTGGGAAATATTGATGAATTGCGCATTTATGAACGCGCTATTAATGAAGGGGAAGTTGCTGCGCTATACTCATCGCCTGATCGTATTGCCAACCGAGATACGATTATCTTTTTAGGTGGCAATGTCAAGATAAATATAACCAATACCTGTTCTTCTGACTTTACATGGTCACCAAAGGAAGATATTTCAGACCCTAAAAGCGCGAATGCGACGATAACACCTTCCAAAGGTGGCGAATTCAGCTATATTTTAGCCATGAAAGAAGCCCAATGTACATCGTTAGATACGATAAAAGTGAAAGTCGTTGACCCAAAAGACCTGGAATGTAAAAATGTATTTCTACCAAAAGCCTTCACGCCCAATGCCGATGGACTGAACGACCAATTTTTTATCTCTAATCCTTATGCTATTGACCAAGTGATTTCTTTTGAAGTTTTGGATGGCTGGGGTGGTCGCGTTTTTTACACAACGGATAAATTTGAACGGTGGGACGGTACTTTTAGTGGGCAAAAAGTTAATCCGGGGGTGTATCTCTGGAAAGCTAAATATACTTGTAAAGGTACTGAAATGTCCGATTTTGGGAGTGTGACAGTGTTGAAGTAGGTTCAAAGTAGTCAGTTGGTTAGTAGTCAGACGTTAGCTCTCTGACTACTGACCAACTGACTACTGAACCTACTAACTACTCCCTTATTCATTCAAAAAAACCACTTTGCCCGTCTCGATATTATAAATACCGGTCACTAAATTCATTTCACCTCTTTCAAACTTACCCCTCAGTATAGCACTCGATGTTCTAATTTTTTCGGTCATCAGTTGCAGATATTCCCTCGTTACGAGGGAAATCAAATCATCTTTTTTCCATTTTTTCCAATTAGGGTCACGTTTGATGTTTTGTATCGTCGGGCGAATGTGATAATTGATAGCGGCAAAGTTACCCGCATTATTGTCATCAATGGCCGCTTCGATGTATGGGTCTTTGGTTTGAAGCAATAGGACAATGACTTTGCTCCCAATTTCTCTGGCAGCATGCTCCATGGCTCCCAGGTTTTCAGGCGTCACGATACTCGCCGGAGAGCGCAGGCAAAATATATCCCCCAAACCTTGATTAAAAATCAACTCCGGCGATACCCGTGAGTCCGTTCCGCACAACACAACAGCTGGTGGATAAGCTCCTTTTTTGCCCAATTGAAAACGCTGGTCGTCAAGACGGTATGATTTTAACCGATTATTGCTGAACCGATTATTGCCATCAATCAACCGTTGTAAGGCTTGGCTGGGTGTCATTTTAAGAAGGGTTTCTTTAGTAACCACATCAGCAGCAAAACCACAGGATTCTAAAAAGAGGATGCTCAATAAGCCAATAAGATACAATATTTTTTGACGACTAAGAGGTAGGTATTTCATAATTTATGTGTGTAGTTGGTGAATAAAATTTTCAATGATTTTGTAAAAATATTACATTTCTGGATTGATTTCTTTTATTTTTTACACCTGTGGATATTTTTTTTAGCGACGAATTATTAGGTGAGCTTCAACAAAAAAAGCAACCACTGACGAGGTGATTGCTTCTTAATAGTTGTTTTGAAGATTTTCAAATACTGCTTATGATAATTTAAACTTGATAGGCAATGTGTATGCGACACGGACTGCTTTACCTTTGTGCTTGCCCGGCTTCCATTTTGGCATTATGGCAATAACACGGATAGCTTCATCATCTAAATCTTCTCCTCTGATATTTTGAACAATTTTTGTTCTACTAACATATGTAACCGGGTCAATTTGTTGAATAGTATCAATAGATGTTTGTTTGGCACTTCTTTTAACTGAAATATTTGAAATACTGCCATCTTTTTCAATCACGAAGCCAATATACGCTGTACCTTCATCGCCATTCTCTTTTGCATTTTTAGGGTATTTTATATTTTCGCCCAACCATTTAAAAAGTTCTTGCATACCTCCTTTGAATTCTGGCACCTCATCAACCACTGTCATCACATCATCTTTAATGGTATCGGTTGCGATATCTAAATTTAACCTTTGACGCTCTTGAGGCATAGTAGAACGAATTGGTTCGTTGGGTTGAATGGTGGGCGGCACGTCGTATAAATTATGTGATTGTTTAAGCTCCTGAGCGATATACTCTTGATTCAAAAGCGGTTTAGCTGAATCAGAAATTAATTTAAAGGGCTTTGGAGCATCAGATTGGGGATTCGGTGCTTCATCAATTGTATTTACCTTTCTGACTACCTTTTCACCTAAATCCATCGTTTTTGCCATAATTTCATTGTTAGGAATAGCAAAAAGGGTGAGTAAAACCGTAAAAAGGGGAAAAGCAATTACATATTTGAGCAGCGAAGCCCGTTGCGAACGATTACGAGTCATCATTATAATTCGTTTTTTAAGTTGTGAAAAAATAAAGTGATTTGCTAAAGCCAACGCAGGTCCGGACTGTGCTTGCTTAATGAGTAGCCGTCCGTAAACGGGTCTTTCAACCCATTCCAAAACCGCCGCATCCGCCAAATATTCGTGGATATTTCTTAAAGAATGTCTATAAAAATAAATGATGGGATTCCACCAAAAAATGATTTTGAGCACTTCTAAAAGCATGACATCGTAAGAGTGCCCTTGCTGAACGTGTGTGCGTTCATGCTCCATAATTTGCGGAATATCCTGTTTATCCAGTACATTTTCATTGATAAAAATGCCATTAAAAAACGAAAAAGGTAAATGCCCTTTTGCTGAAAAATCAGGATCTAAGCCATCCGTATAAACCAATGTAAAACTGTCTTGAAAAACTTTTTTACCTTTTCTATAAATTGTCAATATTCTAAAAAGTCCGATAAAAAACCTCAATGACATGACCCCAACTCCCAACCAATAAATCAGTTGAATAAAAAACTGAAGCGATAATACCCCCTCAGTATCAGCGTTCAAATTTTTCTGAAAAGCATTTGCTGTTACCACAAATGTCTCCAACATTATCACCGTAGAACTGGATGTTTCTACCTCGATAAAAAACTGACCAAAAGGCGCAAACAAACCACACAATAGACTGATTATCAAATAGATACGGTTGAGACGGAAGAACGTCTCGCGGCTCAACAGGCTATAATACAAGCCATAAAATACGAGCCAACAAAGGCTGACTTGGAGGAAGTAAGTGAGCATGTGTTAATTATTGACAGTTAAAAAATGGTTTTATTTATCCAACATATACAAAAGTTTTTTCAATTCATCGGCATTGAGTTTTTCATCTTTTACTAAAGCTGAAACGAGATTTGAAGCTGAACCTTCAAAATAATCGGTGATGAATTTAGAGAGGGTTTTTGTACTATAATCGTCCTTCTCAACTATTGGAAAATACTCATACGTTTTACCATACGCCTTATGGTCAAGAAACTTTTTTTCTTCCAAAATACGGACGATTGTAGAAATACTGCTGTGAGGCGGTCGCCCACGTTGAGTATCTGTCTTTTCTATCACATCTAAAATATCACTGACGGTGCAACGCCCAAGCTGCCAAATGATGTGCATAATTTCTTCTTCTGTCTTCGTTAATCTCTGCATTATTATCGTTCTTTTTTTATCAATTATTTCTATAACGTAAAATTAAGTTGTAATTTTTATTTATGCAACTTTTTTAATAGTTTTTTAACTAAAAAATACGTTATAATATTTTATCAAAAAAAATCGTCGTACAAACATTGAAGCTGTACGACGATTTTTGAATGCATCATGCGAATAACGAAATCACCATTGTTTCGCCTGATGTGGATAACGAATCACATATTGTTCTTTTATCATGTGCATCATGATATCCTTCAATTCATCGATATTGTCGCGGTCAGTGGCGGATATAAAAACACTGTTTTGACCATATTTATTCCTAATATTTTCCTCGAATTCTAATTCTATTTCACGCTTGGTTTGAGCATCCAAGAGTTCATCATAATATCTTTGACGGTATAAATCCATTTTATTGAACACCATCAATATAGGTTTATCATCTACTTTCAACTCTTTTAATGTGCTTTGCACAGTGGCAATATGATCTTCGTATTGAGGATGAGAAATATCAACTACATGCAAAAGAATATCACTTTCACGGGTTTCATCGAGGGTAGATTTAAAGCTTTCTACCAAATGATGCGGTAATTTTCGAATAAAACCGACTGTATCACTTAACAGAAATGGTACGGCATCAACCACCACTTTGCGAACGGTGGTGTCCAAAGTGGCAAAAAGTTTATTTTCAGCAAATACATCCGATTTTGAAAGCAGATTCATTAGGGTAGATTTCCCAACGTTGGTATAGCCCACCAAAGCCACCCGAATCATTGTGCCGCGTTGCTTGCGCTGCGTTTGGTTTTGGCGGTCAATGGTTTCAAGGTCTTTTTTGAGCGCGGATATTTTATCGCGTACAATACGACGGTCGGTTTCAATCTCCTTTTCACCTGGTCCCCGCATACCGATACCTCCCCTTTGTCGTTCTAAGTGCGACCACAAACCTCTCAAACGCGGCAATAAATACTGTAACTGAGCCAATTCGACCTGTGTTCTGGCTTGAGCCGTTTGAGCACGACCGGCAAAAATATCCAAAATCAAACTGGACCGGTCTAATACTTTTACTTTAAGGTTTTCTTCCAGAATTCCTTGTTGCTTTGGTGAAAGATCATCGTCAAAAATGGCTATATTGATGTCTTCGTGCGATTCGATATACTTTTGAATTTCCTCCATTTTACCCTTTCCGATAAAATGGCGTGAATCAACATGGGGTAGCCTTTGGACGAAGCGTCTGACAGTTTCAGCGCCTGCGGTGTGGGCTAGAAATTCCAATTCGTCTAAATACTCTGTTACCTGTTCTTCATTTTGATTGGGTAAATGCACGGATACCAATACCGTTTTTTCGATACCTTTTGCGATACCTTTACCTCGTTCATTTTTACCAACTTGATACTTAAAAACTTTATCGTCCAAAATAATTATATTTATACGTAAATGATTGAATATTGTGATTTTTTATAGGGTAACTTTTCACTTTTCACTTTTCACTCTTTTAGGAATCGGGTCAAGATGCTGATGTTTTGACCACGGATGACAACGGAAAATGCGTTTTATCCCCAGCCACATACCCCTCAGTATACCCCATTCCATAATAGCATCTATCATATATTTTGAACAAGTCGGGTTGTATCGGCATTTATTAGCACCCAAAAAAGGTGAAATGAAAAAGCGATAAAACCGAATAGGTAAAACTACGATATTCTTTAATAATTGGTTCATTTTAATCATAGAAGGAGCATCAAAATTGAGCCGTATCGCTCGTTTTATTTTTATCCAATAAAAAATAGCCCTGTTTCTTAGAAGGTATATTAATCTGAACTATATTTTTTTGGTCAGTAAAGACTTCGGTCAAAACCTTATTTTCCACAAAAATGTTCCTCAGTTCTTTCACATTTTTAATTTCCATGTAAATATAAAGTGCTTGTCGGTCATTTGTGGTCTCTTTTCCGAGTATTTCATAGATCACATCCTTATTATTAACCTTGATGGAAAGATGGCTGAATAGATACTGACAAATGTAGGTGTTCGCTTCTTTTTTCTCTTTATCAGTGCCTACAAATAATGATTTTTGCCCTTGTTTTTCCAGTCCCTGCTCCAAATCATCAATAAAAATATGCATAGTAATTTGCACCGACTTTTCTTTCGGATTAAAAACCATATCCGTTTTAGAAATGTGGAAAGCATGCAAACCGCCATCATTGATTGGACTGGCGTTACCAAGCATATTTATTAATACTATGATGATAATAATGATAAAAAAAGAGCGAAATTTTAATATATTGAATGTCATTATTTTAAATTTTAATTATCCAATGAGTAAGGTTACTGCTATTCCAAACGCAGCACCGGATATAAACTGTGTCCACGAACGCTGCGAAATTTTAAAAACATTGAAAGCAAGAAAGGATACAACCAAAATAAAAGTAACAATTGTTAATTGCCCTGCCTCAATACCCACATTAAAGGCAAAAAGAGGTTGAATAATATCCGCTTCATTCCCCAAAAGTTCTTTAAAATAATTTGAAAAACCCAAACCATGAATCAGCCCAAAAAACAGAGCAAAAAAGTAGTTGATATTCACGCTTTTCGAGAACATTTGAGTTATATCTGTATTATCAGGTTTTACGACATTGTAAATAGCCGTTATACAAATGGTGATAGGTATCAGCATTTCGACGATGTTATACTGAGGGGTGACCATTTTCAAAGCTGCCATCGCCAAAGTGATGCTATGCCCGATTGTGAAAGCAGTAACCAATACGACAACGCGCCGCCATTCAGCTAACCGATAAATCGCACATAGAGCGATGATGAAAACAATATGATCGTAAGCTTTTGGGTCTGCAATATGGTGTAAGCCCAACGAAAAATAAGTTGAAAATTGAGATTGCATAGTTTTTTAAGTAATTGATAGTTATGGAACTGTAAAGCAGTGTTAATCAATGTTTCAAAATTCATTACACTCCTTTTATCATTCATCCTAAATTTACGTTTTCTTTTTCTTTTCGGATTTTATTTTAAACATTTACCTTTACAAAAAATTTCTTGATTATGAAAATGATGACAATAGCTATTGGTTGCGACCATGCCGGGTTTACATATAAAAATCCAATTATTAAACACCTTAGAGCAAAAGGATATGACGTTCTTGATTTTGGAACAGATAGTTCAAATTCGGCAGATTATCCTGATTTTGCCCACCCTACTGCTGAAGCTGTGGAGTCGGGCAAAGCCGATATGGGTGTTCTAATTTGTGGCAGTGGCAATGGTGTAGCGATTACTGCTAACAAACATCAGCAAATACGCTGTGCTTTGTGTTGGTTTGACGAAATTGCTTCCCTTTCCAGATTGCACAATGATGCCAATATGATTGCTATTCCTGCCCGTTTTGTTGATATAAAAACGGCATTGAGAATGATTGACATTTTTTTAACCACTGAATTTGAAGGGGGTAGGCATGCCAATCGTGTGAATAAAATTGCGTGTACTTAATGCATGATGAATTCTTATAAATCATTGATAATCAAAATTTTATGGAATTCATCATGGCTTATTTAACGTAGGAAAAAGGTAATTATAATTTAATTTTTTTCAGTCTATCCATTTCGCGTTTGTTTTCCCTGTCTTTTATCGTATCGCGTTTGTCATAAGATTTTTTGCCTTGCGCCAGAGCAATTTCTAACTTGGCAAAACCTCTATCCGTAAAATATAAGCGATAAGGAACAATCGTAAAGCCTTTTTCACTCACTCGCTTCAATAAACTCTTTAATTCTGACGCCCTTAATAAGAGTTTTCTCACACGTCGTGCTTCATGGTTGTAAATATTGCCTTGTGAATATTCCGCTACATACATGTTTTTAACAAATAACTCCTCGCCAATGAAATAGCAAAAAGCATCATTCAAATTCGCCATACCCTCTCTCAAAGCCTTTACTTCTGTGCCTTGAAGCATCACTCCCGCCTCGTATTTCTTAACAAAATAGTATTCGTACTCCGCTTTCCGATTCACTATTTGTGCACTTTTAAATCGTTTCTTTTTGTCTGACATATTGCTTTATGTTGCTATTTAAAACATTATATTTTGTACCTGCCGTCTCTACAACCATCTTTTTCTGTAAAAATAAATCAATTGAGCAACAGCTATAAAAATCATTAACCCCCAAACCCAATAGTAAGCGTTATGAGCATGCAACTCTGGTAAATTATCAAAATTCATCCCATAAACACCTACGATAAATGTCAAGGGAATAAAAATTGACGACACAATAGTCAGCACTTTCATCACATGATTCGCTCTATTGGCTTGCTCAGAGTTAAATAAATCATCTAAGTTATTAAGCATATCGCGTTGGTTTTCAACCATTTCTATCACTCTGATGACATGGTCATGAAGGTCACGCACAAATATGATAGTGGTGGGATGCACGAATTCACTTTCTTCGCGCACAAACCTGCCGAGCACATCTCGTAAAGGCATCACAGCCCGCCTGATTTCCGATATAAGACGTTTGAGTTTATAAATATCTGAACGAGATGAATGTTTAAAATCGGCTAAAATTTTAGTTTCGAGCGCTTCAATGCCCTCTTCAGTTCTATCTAATATTAAAAAATATTCATCTACAATACTATCGAGCAAAGCATACGTTAAATAATCGACCCCTTTTTGGCGAATTTTACCTAAACTTCGGTGCAATCTCTCTCGTACAGCCGCAAAAAGATCCTCTTCGTCTTCTTGAAAAGTAATAACAAAATCCGAATTAAAAAAGAAAGCAATCTGCTCGGTAATTATTTCTGAATTTTTTTCATTCAGCCGCAAAGCACGCGCAATCAAAAAGATACCATTGTGATAATCCTCCCATTTTGGCCTTTGCGATGTGTTTAAGACATCTTCTAATGCCAACGGATGAATATGCAGCTTTTGACCAATTGATTCAATCAACTTTACACTATTCAAACCCCGCACATCATACCAAATGACCTCGCCATTAGTTGAAGGCAACTGTACATGACCTTTTAACAATTTTTCCGAAATATTAGTTTCGTTATAACGCATCACCGTCACATTGGGATTCGTTACTTCAGTTTCGCCTGTGAATACTAATGACTCCGGCGGCAAACCCGTTTTTCGCTTTTTTTTCCTTCTCGACATTATTTATTTTACCCCTTCAACAATGACAGAAATACCCACTCGATTACATACTATTCTATCCATTATTTTGAAAACAGGCACTAATGAGTTGTATATTTTCATCTGACCGTTCGGAATAATGTCATTTTTTAAGATTTTTCCGGAAAACCACCAACCACCAATCGCCGCCAAATTAAAATACTGTGAGTGTGTAATGTGAAAATTATTTTTTTGAAACATAGATTTTAGCCCCCCCTCAGTATAACGCCGATAATGCTCCAAAGCTCGGTCAAAATTATTATAAAGAGTCTGATAAGCCGGCACTAAGATAACCAATCTGCCGTTTTTTTTCAAGAGTTTCCGAGCATTTGCTATTGCCTGTCCATCTTCTTTGATATGCTCCACGACATTGAGGGCAAAAATGCCATCGAAACTATCAAAATATTCATGATATTCGGAATCAAAATCTGGGTGTACCAAGTCAATTTTTAAGACGCCTCCGCAAGATGGTTCCTGAGCATATCTATTTTCCAGATATTGACAATAAACATCTCGAATATCGCTCAGCACAATGGATCGTTTATCGCGTAGATAATATTCCGAGATATTGCCTATCCCGCTCCCGATTTCCAGAATGCGCCCCGTCAACCGGGCACTTGTTACATTGTACATCCATTCATTGAATCTCGTAGCATTAGCAATTGATTCGAGCGTTGCCATGCCCTCTATGTCTAATTCTTTGAAAAGAAATGCGTTATCTACACTCATTTTTTAAATACATTGTATTTTATGATACAATAAATGGCTCTAAAACCATCTTTCCAACCAATTTTTTTCCCTTCAGCATAAGACCGCCCATAATACGAAATGCCCACTTCATAGATACGGATATTCGGGATGCGCGAAATCTTAGCGGTGACTTCCGGTTCAAATCCAAATCTTTTCTCTTCAAGAAACAAGCTTTGGATTATTTTTCGTTCAAAAAGTTTATAACAGGTTTCCATATCAGTCAGGTTCAGATTAGTTAACATATTGGATAGACCTGTTAACCATTTATTGCCTATAGAATGCCAGTAAAATAGAATTCGGTGAGGCTTACCGCCCACAAACCTTGACCCATAAATCACATCGGCAAAACCATCTAAAATCGGCTGCAATAAAATATTATACTCTTGAGGGTCGTATTCGAGGTCAGCATCTTGAATAATGACATAATCGCCGGTAGCATGTCGAATGCCGGTATGCAAGGCAGCCCCTTTCCCCTGATTTTGTTCATGCTTCAAATACCGGATATTGAGTTCCGAATGAGCCTTGATATAGCGCAAAATAGCCCCTTCAGTATCATCTGATGAACAATCGTTGGTAATAATGATTTCTTTCGTCAGACCGCCAATTAGTTCAACCGCTTTCACACGGTCAAGTATTAGATGAATTGTACGCTCCTCATTATAAGCAGGAATGACAATAGAGAGTTTTCTAATCATAAAAAAATGTCTTAAATTGTGTGCAAAGATACATTTTTGAAGCAGTCAAACAGCAATGAATTTGAAATTAAGATGTCTGAATTGAGTTAAAATAAAAAGAAAAATCACTCAATGCTCTTTTTTTAAAATAAAATCTCAGATTTTTACCACTGCAGGAGCAAATAAATTATTATTACCTAATACATATTGTCAGATGTTTCAAAAAGATCTTTTTAATAATAAAACAGTCCTCGTCACTGGTGGCGGCACGGGCATCGGTTTCGAAATAGCCAAACAGTTCCTAAATTATGGCGCTGAAGTGTATATCGCTTCCCGTAAAAAAGAGAAACTCGAACAAGCTGTAATGCAACTCAAAAGTTTTGGCGGCGTCAAAGCCTTTGAAATGGATATTCGAGAAACAGAAAGTATTCGGCATTTGGGAGACTTGATTGAATCTCAAAGTGGCAAACTCGACATCTTGATTAATAATGCGGGCGGACAATTCCCTTCACCCGCCGAAGCTATTAGTGAAAATGGTTGGAAGGCGGTCATCAATACTAATCTGAATGGCACTTGGTTCGTGACTCAAGAGATGGCAAAACGCTTTTTTTTCAGGCAAGAATCGGGCAGCATTGTCAATATTGTTTTGAATAACTACAAAGGCTTTCCCGGTATGAGCCATTCGGCAGCTGCGCGCGCCGGCGTGATGAATCTTTCAAAAACGCTGGCAATCGAATGGGTAAATAAGGGCATTACCATCAATTGTGTAGCACCCGGTATTATTCAATCTTCGGGCTTAGAAAATTATCCTCCTCAGTTGGTAGAAAGTGTTTCAGCCAAAATACCCATGAAACGATTTGGCACCTGCGAAGAAGTAGCTGAGTTGACACTTTTTCTGGCAGCATCCAAATACATCACGGGAGAAACGGTCTATATTGATGGAGGCAACCGATTGTGGGGAGATATGTGGGATATAAGTTCATAATCTCCCCCCCCTCAGTATAGCTGTCAAAAAAGCAAGTTGGACATCCCAATTTGCTTTTTTTTTATGTAAAATTATTAGTTCTTAAAACCAATTCAGCGTGAAAAGTGTTACTTTTGCAGTTACGATTGGACTAAATCTAAATAAGAAACGTATAATCGATATTCAATAAACGTAAACTGTTGATTTTTAAATATTTATATAAATGAGTAAGAAACTAATTTATCTTGATAATAATGCGACTACGCCTGTAGATCCGCGAGTAGTGGATGCAATGCTTCCTTATTTCACTCAACATTTTGGTAACGCTGCGAGCCGTAACCATCCTTTTGGATGGGTTGCCGAAGAAGCAGTAGATTATGCACGCGAGCAAGTGGCAAAACTTATCGGTGCTGAAGATAAAGAAATTATTTTCACATCCGGTGCCACCGAGTCCATTAATTTGGCTTTGAAAGGGGCTTTTGAAATGTATTCAAAAAAAGGCAATCATATCATCACCATCAAAACTGAGCATAAAGCAGTTTTAGATACTTGCAAGCACATTGAAAAAATGGGTGGTGAAGTGACATATTTGGATGTGGAATATGATGCCACTATTGATATCGCCGAATTGGAAGCGGCTATTCAGCCTAACACTATTATGGTGTGCGTTATGTATGCCAATAATGAGACAGGTGTGATTCAACCGATGAAAGAGATTGGTCAGATTTGTGAAAAACACGGCGTGTTATTCATGTCGGATATTACACAAGCAGCCGGTAAAATACCGGTCAATGTAAAAGAATTGGGTATTCACTTAGCGGCATTTACTGCTCACAAAATGTACGGGCCTAAGGGAGTGGGTGCACTTTTCGTGAATCGTATCAAACCTCGTGTAAAGGTTGTGGCTCAAATGGACGGCGGAGGGCACGAACGTGGCATGCGTTCGGGCACAATGAACGTTCCGGGTATCGTCGGTTTCGGTAAGGCTGCTGAAATTGCGATGAATGAAATGCACCAAGATGCTGAACGTCTCAGCAAGCTACGAGATAAACTTCAAACAGCGTTGATGGAAACACTTGAAGAAGTTACCATCAATGGTAATGTGAACAGCCGTATGCCGCACGTCACCAATATGTCGTTCAAACATGTTGAAGGCGAAGGCTTGATGATGACTTTCAATCAGGAAATCGGTCTATCTTCGGGTTCGGCTTGTACATCAGCTTCATTAGAGCCTTCTTACGTTTTGGTAGCGATGGGATTAGGCGATGATTTAGCACATTCTTCTTTGCGTTTTTCTTTAGGTCGTTTTACCACAGAAGAAGATATAGATTATACAATTGAGGCTATTCGCAACGGTGTCAATCACATGCGCGACCTTAGCCCAATTTGGGAAATGTATAAAGAAGGAGTTGATTTGAATAAAGTAGAGTGGAGCGAGCATTAGTTATTTGCGGTTTGGTTAGACGTTATTCGTTGAATGACGTCTAACGAATATCCGATAACAAAAAAGAACTTGTTTCTAAGTAAATTTGTTAGTAACTTTGACTTAGAATTAATCTAAATAACAATCTAAAAAAATAAAGCAATGGCATACTCAGAAAAAGTAATGGAACATTTCCATAATCCACGGAATGTAGGCACTTTGGATAAAAGCAACAAAAACGTTGGAACAGGTCTCGTCGGTGCGCCTGAATGTGGTGACGTGATGCGCCTTCAAATAGAAGTAGATGAAGAAAGTGGTCTTATCAAAGACGCTAAATTCAAAACTTTCGGTTGTGGTTCGGCAATTGCTTCTTCATCACTCGCTACTGAATGGTTGAAAGGCAAATCAGTTGAAGAAGCTTTGAAAATTGATAATATGGACATTGTGGAAGAATTGGCTTTACCTCCCGTAAAAATCCACTGTTCAGTTTTAGCTGAAGATGCAATTAAAGCAGCAATTAAAGATTATCAGCAAAAAAATGGTATTGAAGTGACTGCCACAGTTGCTGCTCACTAATTTTTACATACAAGAATCACTAAATAGAGTAGTAAAATGATTTTCGTAGCAGATTCCGCTAAGGAAAAAATAGAAGAAATTCGCAGACAAGAGCATATGGGCAACAACCACTTCGTGCGCGTCAGCGTTGTGAGTGGTGGTTGTTCAGGTTTGTCATATAAAATGGACTTTGACACTGAAAGCAGACCTAACGATCAGGTATTTGAGCATAATGGCGAGAAAATCGTCACGGACTTGAAAAGTTTTCTATATCTTTTCAATACAACTCTTGAGTTTTCAGGTGGTTTGGATGGTAAAGGTTTTGTGTTCAATAATCCGAATGCTGCTCGAACTTGTGGCTGTGGAGAAAGTTTCGCTGTTTAGAATCATAGAGCATTCATATGATGCTATCATCCGATGTGTAAAAACGCATCGGATTTTTTATTTTAGATGATATTAAAAGACATAAAAAAACAGCGAGCCAAGTTTACAACTTCGCCCACTGCTTTGTAGATATTAACAAGTCTTAAAATTATTTCAATTCAAAATCGCTCTTACCGGCAAGGTATCCTTTGTTATACACTTCAATAAGGTATTTACCTTTGACGAGTGTAGCATTACCTTTTGAATCCCAGTTCAAGCAAACATTTTGCATATCGTTTTTGAAATCCGCTTTAGAAGTAGTTGTATATTGAACTTCTCTACCATCGTTGAGTTTCAATACACCACCACCACCTGAAGTAGAAGCAATAGCAACACCCGTAGGGTCAATAACACGAACATAAAAAGTTTCGCTACCGGCATAAATCACTCGGTTTTCAAGAGCATCGAAACACCACTTGATGCGATCAATATTCTTAGCTTGTGTTTTTTCTTTTAACTTACCTTTTTCGCTAACAGAATAACCTGTTGTAGAGATGTTAGTGATGCGAACCACTGAACCGATTTCAGTCTTTTTAGCCAAAACAGCTTTTTCTTCTTCAATTTTAGCTTTCTCTTGCTCAATGGCAGTTTTCGCAGTCAAAACTTGCTCTTTATCAGCCCGTTCTTTCGTGAAATCTTCCTGCAACTTAGTTTTCTCAGTTGTCAAAGTAGCGACATTTTCAGATAAGTTTTTCTTATCTTGCTCAAGCAGAGCAATTTGATCAACATATTTCTGGACAGTACCTTTCATCATAGACAACTCGCTGCGAGCAGAAACTAAATCTTTTTTCACATTAATAAGACCTGAAATTTTGTCTTTTTGAGCAGTCAATTCAGCTTTTTGTTGGTCAATCAAAGAATTGAGTTCGGTATTTTTACCTTTCATTTCTTCTAATTGAGCAATAGCATCTTTATACTGCTGATCGAGCTGTGCGTTAAGATCTTCTTCTTTTTTCAACTCAACTTGAGTGGTCGTCAAATCAGATTTTTTGCTGTTCAAACCTACAAAAGTTGCAATGTTTGTTCCGACGAGGGCCACGATAGCGGCGATTGCCCAAGGCAATAATTTTTTGGCTCTGTTATCACCTGAGCCATTAGAATAGTTCGTACTCATACTAATTGTTTTTAAAAAAATGGTTCTCGAATAATGTTTTTATCTCTAAATTGTGGACTTCAAAAAATTCAATTCATAAAGGACACAGTTGCGTCCTTTGACACAAATATAAATGGTCTTTTACCTGAATCTTAAGAATGTGTAAAGTTTTATCCGATTAGCAACTTATTTTTTTAGTTTTAGAATACGATTAAAGTAAAAGACCGATATTCAAAAAAAGGTCACATGTATTGCGAGATTTAAGAAATGATTATTTTCTCATAGCCTAATTTTTTCTTAACCTTGCATTTTACTTGCTTGTATTGGCAAGTAAAGACGAATGAAAAACGCAACCTGCTTTTTTTTAGTATTTCAAAACCTGCTTTTTTAAAAACATTTTTTATTTTATAAAACATAAAACATTGATTTTCAAATACTTTTGAATAAATATTTTTTTTACTAAATTAATTAAATATTTAGCTTTGGGGTATGTATCAATCCTTAAACATCATTTTTCATCATTTAAATTAAAATAATGCTCGATTATATTGACATCACTAACATCCTTTTTCTCGATATTGAGACCGTGCCGGGCACCCCTCAGTATAGCGACCTCGACGAGACTTTTCAAACTCTTTGGAAACATAAGGCTAAATCCATTTTGAAAAAAAACGGCGAAGATGCAACCAATGAAGAAGGTGACGAAACCTACAACCGTGCCGGCATTTATGCCGAATTTGGTAAAATTATTTGTATATCTGTCGGTATTTTTCACCGTGACAAGGAAACGATGGGGTGGAAGACTCGACTAAAGTCTTTTGCAGATGATGATGAAGTTGTCCTATTAAAAGAGTTTTCGGAGATGCTCAATAAAAGATATAACAATCCGAATGTTCATTTCCTTTGTGGACACAATATAAAAGAGTTCGACATTCCATACATTTGTCGCCGAATGCTTATTCATCAGCTACCGTACCCTTCACTTTTGGATATATCCGGTAAAAAACCATGGGAAACGAAACATCTTTTGGATACGATGGAACTTTGGAAGTTTGGCGATGTGAAGTCCTTCAGTTCCGTCAAGTTGTTAGCGGCAGTGTTTGGTTTCCCTTCGCCCAAAGATGATATTGATGGCTCGGATGTAGCGCGGGTATATTATGAAGAAAAAGATTTACAGCGCATTGCTCGGTATTGTGAAAAAGACGTGGTAGCAGTGATGCAACTCATGTTGAAGTTCAAGCGTATGCCTTTAAAATTAACCATTGACGGCATAGTGATTGACGAATCTCATGTCTAACGAATCATTTATATTAAAAATAAAAAAATGGACAATAATCTTTTAGACAGATTGGATTGGGAGGATGAAGACCACATTGAGGATGAAAATCAGAACCATACTGATAGCGGCGTCATTATGATAAAAACATTCAATACAGAAGAAGAAGCACAAGTATGTGCCGCGGCTTTAAAGAATGATGGAATTGATGCCCACGTTATCTCGTCTGCTACTTCAGGCATGACGCCTTTTGCTTATGGCAATATCCGTTTATTTGTCGCTCTGAGTCAAGAAGAGGAGGCACATAAGATTATTCAAAGATTGGAAGCAGAAAGGGAAGTGTATGATAATCCAAGTGCTTCATCTGTACATATTTTTGTAATAATAGCTATTGGGTTGCTCATCATCAGTATTATTGTTTATTTGGTTCAAGAGATTTTTAGTAGTTTGTAGTGAGTTTTCAGTGTTTTAGTAGTCAGTAGTCCGCTTTTAAAATCCTTCTGACTACTAAAACTCTGACAACTACTAAATTTCATTTACTAAGGCAGATTTTTGCCCAGCGACAACAAATTGGCAAATAAGCGATAAGCTCCCGGTACACCCATCGGTAATTGTCTGAAAAACGAGTAACCCGTATAAACGAAATACCCTTTATCTACTTTGGCTATCACTAAACCGCCGTCTTCTTTCTTTTCACCTACATCATTGCAACTCAACACTGCTTCATATTTATCGTCCCATTCGCTCAAAAAGTACAAACCGCGTTCCTGTACCCAACCCTCAAAATCTTTTTGCGTGATTTTGTTCGGCACGTTTAGCACAGAGTGATTGGGCTTTAAAATTCGGACTTCCGCATCTTCCTCAGTTGTTCTACCCCGTCCGAGTTTGAAAGGATAAGGACCAAACTGAGGCATCAATAAATCACGTCCGTTGGTATTGTATTGTACAATCAATGTACCGCCGTTTTTCACGTAATCCATTAATTGCTCGTTGTAAAACTTCAGCTTCTCTTTTGTATTATAAGCCCTTATACCCATTACAATAGCGTCAAAACGGCGCAAACCATCAGATCCCAATGATCGGGATTGAAAATCCTGATCGTTGAGTAAAGTTACTTTATAACCAATTTGCTCTAAGCAAGTCGGCATATCATCGCCGGCACCCATAAAATAGCCAATATTATTACCACGCTTTTCGATATTTAGTTTTACAACTTTAGCTTCGGCAGGCTGCAAAACCGTTTGGGTTGGAATATGATCGTACTCAATAAGCCTGACTGATTTGGTCAATACCGGTTGATATTCGACATTGTTATCGCGAACTGCCATTTTCGGTAGCATGAGTACTTGTGCGGTTAATATAGCTTCGCTTTCGTTGGGTGGTGGCAGAAGTTTGTAGGTCAAAACTTTTTCTTCTCCCTTGAGTTTTAAGTTAAAATCCAAAGCTTCAGGTTCTATTTTCCATCCTTTTCCCACTTTAGGTTTTAAAATGCCAGCTACATTATCAGCGCCTGCTTTCACTATAAAACTGACGTCCTTAGATTCATTTTCATGGAAAACATATACTTTTTCAACCAAATTGACGAATACTGAAGGGGTCAATTCGACGGGACGATATACTTCTCCTTTAGCAGGATTGCCTGTACGGTAAACAACCGGAATTCGATAAGTCAGGTTTTGGTTGTTAATCATCAATGACACCTCAGCTTCAAGGCTGCGGGGTGTTTCAGGAAGCCCCCTCAGTATCTGCTCATTGACATTATATAAGCCCAAAGTTGCTGTTTTTTCAAGCCAGTAGGGATTAGTCGTTGCAGCATCTAAATCTATTTGAACAGTATATTTCAACATTTTTGAAATATTGTTTTTCAAATCTGCATTTATTGTTGTATCCAAAGAGGCGGACCAATTGCCTTTTGAGGCGGATTTTTGTAAAATTTTGACATTTTTGAAAATAATCGGGGCATCAGAACGATTAATAACTTCAATTGTGATATCCGCTTTACTGTTTTGCGTCACCGAATATTCTTTTGAACTTGCTTCTATGTACAAGCCCGCACACCATTGTATCACTTTCTCAATATCCGCCAGTTTTTTATCTTTCCAATTGCTGCTTGGCAACGCTTGAATCATTTTACGCGCTTTCAACAAATCATTGATGCTGGCAGCAGGGTTATCCAACTGGAAGTTTTTGAGTATCTCTCCTATCAATTTGCCAATAGGGTCGCCGCCTTCCAAACGTGACCACGTTGTATTGATGCCTTCAAAAGGGTCTTTAGTGGGTTTAAATTCACCCTTAGCCACTTTCAAGACCTGTAAATATTCTGGATTTGCTCCGCGTGAACTGAGCATACCCATGGCTTGGCAACGGTGCATAGAGCGACTTTCGGCGGCTATTTCATCATTGGATTTGCCTTTTGTGGGCAAAAAGACGCCGGCATCGAAAGTGACAAATTTTTCACGTTCCGCTATTTTTTTGAAAGTGTCCTGATTGCCATAAAACCACCATGTTTGGTTGATGAATAAACGTTTAGGTTGCCAAGGTTTTACATAAGTCAATTGTTCCGGATATACTGAGGGGTCGTTAGCAATGTCAAATGCTTCATTGCTTAATATCGCAGAGCCCGTGTGGTGTCCATGCGTATCGAAAGACGTATCAATTGAAAAGCGATTGATGACAACATCGGGTTGCACTTTTCGCATAGCCCATACTACATCCGATAATACCTCTTTTTTATTCCACATTCTGAAAGTTTCAGCAGGACTTTTTGAGAAGCCAAAATCGTTAGCTCGGGTAAACATTTGCTTTCCGCCATCAATTGAACGAGCCATCAAAAGCTCTTGGGTGCGCAATGCCCCCAGCATTTCCCGCAATTCAGTCCCAATAAGATTTTGACCACCATCTCCTCTTGTAATGGAGAGATAAGTGATATCCATATTCCGCGCATTGGCAAAATAGGAAATCATTCGGGTGTTTTCATCATCAGGATGTGCTGCAACATACAGTACAGAACCTAATGTCTGTAATTTCTTCAGAGCATCATATATGTCCGAAGAGTTTGGTTTTTTAGGAAATCCCTGAGCAAAAGATGCTGAGGGGATACCGAGGAAGAAAATAAATAAGAATAGAATTAAAACCGGATATTTCATTTGTATTAAATTGATTTAAATAATGGTGGTTATTTGTATTGTTTAAAAAACTGGAATAATTGAATCGAGTAGAGCACAACTTTTCCGGATTTTCCAGATAATAACTCAATGGCTTTTCGCAAACATTTTTTCTCCGGCTTCAATTTTAACTTTTAAGTGATTTTCAAACGGCGGTATGGGGCAGTTGAAGCCATCACTATAAGCACAATAAGGGTTATAACATCTGTTAAAATCCAGATAAACCGAATCTCCTTTAAATTCGCCCAATCGCAACTCCAAATATCTTCCGCCACCGTAAGTGTCACCGCCGTTACTTGAATCCTTAAATGGAATAAACAGATAATCAACGAAAGCAGGATTGTCTTTCAATATCAGATTTTTATAAACGCTTAATTCCAAGTTTTGACCCTTGAGATTAAACGATAAAATACCGTATTTGATATAGGGACGTTGCAAACCACTGTAAGTCGGCATTTTGAACTCTTGGGCATCGGGTGTCAATCGAATGTTTGCTTCTACCCGATAAGTTGAATCCGGTTCATAAAAACGGAGATATGTCAAATCTTCTTCTTTGAGCAACGATTTTGAACCATTCAGAAATTTATCCCTATAATGGGTTCTATACTCCTCAATATTTTCTTTGAAACTTTGAGCTTTTGATACTGAGGGGGTGAATAAGAGTGTGACTATAATTGACAATAAAAAAGATATATATTTCATAGGTATAGATATATGGTAAATGATGTGTAATTTTAAGATATTTTGCTAATATAAACAACGACATTTAGATTTAAGCACAAAGATAAAAGACATAAAACTTAATAAAATCTTAAATATTTCTCTTTTAATTTTAACCGACTTATTTTACTTTTACAAAATGGTGAGAAAAAAAGGAAAAAATGAACCTATCCGGTTGCTCAATCGCAACGGCGAATTAAATGTTCAGAAAGATACACTGAATTCTTTTATTGTATATAATCATTTGATAAGCGTTTCTTGGCAAATGCTGCTTTTTTATGCTTTTGCAGCTTTCCTATTGATTAATCTTATTTTTTCGGGAATGTATTATCTTGCCGGAGGTACACAATGTTTGGAGAATATTAGCAGACACAATACTTTTTGGGAAAAACTCATGGATATTTTCTTTTTCAGTACTCAAACATTCACAACGGTGGGTTATGGTCACGTTTTTCCGAGCTGTTTAGGGGCTAATTTTGTTGCTGCTATCGAATCATTCACCGGTTGGATATTCTTCTCGGTGGTGACCGGTTTGTTTTATGCCAAATTTACGCAGCCCCGCATTGAAGTATTATTGAGTAACAAAGCCGTGATAGAATATTTTAAAGAGGGCTTTGGCTTCAAATTTATGTTGGCTAATGAGTATGAAAACAAGCTTGTGGATTTAGAAGTGACCCTTGATTTAATAAAATTAGAAATGATTGACGGACGGTATAAAAAACGTTTTTATCAATTGTTCCTTTTCCGAAAGCGGATTCCTTATTTGTCAGTACCATGGACTGTAGTGCATCCGATTGATGAGGATAGTCCCTTATTTGGCATAACAAAAGAAGATTTTGAAAAGCAACATCTTGAATTTTTCATTCAAGTTAAAGCCGTTGATGAAGCACATCGGCAAATCCTGTTCAAAGAGTTTTCATATTTTGGAAAAGAAGAAGTCTTATGGGGTGAAAAATTTGTGAATATTCAGCGCTATACTGAAACCGGTGGTTTAAAACTAAATATGAAAAGATTTGGCAAAGCTACCCCCCTTGACAATTTTCCCAACCAACTAATAAAACCTGGGGAGTGATTGTTGGATGGTATTGCTGAATTGCTGTATTGTTTTTAACCCGTAACAATACAGCAATTCAGCACCACTACCACTCAATTTTTCAAATTACTGCCCTCTTTCCGCGTCTTAACTTTTTGAAGAACATAATTTCCCACATCTATACCTTGTTTAATACCATTATCGCAAGCCGGACGATAGTGAATACCGGCATACATACGGCTGACGGCTGCCTGCTGAGCCGCCTCATCGAATGATTTGAAAGTGCGAGGCATCATCCCGAATTGAAGTTCCGTGCTATCTGTAAAAGCAATATTCTGTCCCAGAAGCGCATTAAGTGTCGTTGCAGCGGCACCTGAAAAAACACTGTGACCACTTGGATATTCAGGAAATGGCGGTGTGACAATAATGGGTATCCAATCCGGCGCAATATATTTGCTGATATACGTTTCAGGGCGAATGACCTCTGAGCGAAATTTTTCATTCCAGCAGCTGATACTGGCGTCGAATTCACTTATCGCTAATTTAGCGTAAATTTCCGCTACCTCATATATATTTTTCTTTTGCTGACGACTTGCATACATAGCTACGTGCAACCAATGCCCCGGAGGCGTCACTTTTTTAATAACAAAATTAACGTGTCCTGCGTTACTGGTTGATGCGGGGCTATCATCCCAATATTGTCCGATAGCAATGCGTTCAGGAGTTGAGTCAGCTACGGTTTGATAGACCTCATGAGCTTCTTTATAAAATCTACTTGTTTTTGAAGAATCAAAAGGCGTCGCCGGAGCCGGCTTAAATTGCGCTGCCGAGTCCATAACTAAAGGTCGAATTTTACCCCAATGTGGTTCGAGGGCATCCGCATAATCGGGTGCTGTGGGTCGCCAACGCGCTGGATTGTTGGGTGTTACGGTATATTTGGGCATGGAGCGGGTTTGGGCATAATTATCTTTTGCCGACCACATAATGATGGCGCTGCCTATCGTATCGCCATAAGCCAGTGAGCGCTCATAAACGTCTTTCGGAATGCCAATATCTTTAAATTCTTTAAAAATTTTATCTTCAAAAGCAGTAACGCTGTCTTCTGAAAAAATCAGTTTTTTACCCACTTTCAAATATGCTTTTACACTTGCTAAGGGGAAACAATATTCTTTCCCCGCCTCGGGTTTTGGCATTTGCCCCAATCCATTCAATTGACCGGAAAGACTCAAATAACCTTCCGTGTTGGGGTTGAGAGCTTCGTAAGCTGCTACGTGGGTGTAAGCGTAAATACGTGATGCAATCATTGGCGGAAATAGGTCGTGTTTAATAACCGAGGTCAATTGCAACATTGAGCGATGTAAAAATTCAGAATTAGCTGCTTCTTTCTGGAAATTAGGATTTTTCTTTTCGCAACTTATCAGCATCAAACTGAAAAAGGAAAAAAATGTAACCGCTTTCAATGAGTTTATTTTATACATTCTTTGAAAATTTATGACAGTTTGTTCGATAGATGAAATTCGAGCGCAAAGTTAAAAAAAAATCTACCTCAAAAGATGATAGTCATCATTAAGAAAGGTTTATTATTTTTACCCCAAAAAATAACCAAGCCAACCATTATGAATCAAAAAAATCAGTATATTCTTATTATTGTATGTTCAATACTCATTGCAGCCCTTGGTTTTTGGATGACTCGCCTACCGTTATGGGGCTGGATTCCGTTGCCGTTTTTGAGTAGTATTTGGGTATTGATTGTTATTTTAAGGATAAAAAAATACAATCTCAAGTGGTTAATGCTCTCTACTTTGAGTGGATTACTTCTGGCATTGGGTTTTCCAAATTCACCATTGACGCCTTTTATGTTTGTTGGATTTGTACCACTTTTGATGGTTGAAAAAGAAGTATTTGAAAAAGGGAATAAGGACGGTGTTTTGAAATATGCCTATAATGCCTTCGTGATTTGGAATATCGGCTCTACTTGGTGGGTCTCGAATGCCGGATTGGGTCCCGGTATGATTGCCAACTTTTTGAATGCTTTTTTTATGGCTGTTCCTTTTTGGTTATTTCACAAAAGTCGATCAATTTTAAAAGGTTGGCATTTGGCGGCTTTTATTATTTATTGGCTCTCTTTCGAATACGTGCATCTCAATTGGGAAATCAGTTGGTCTTGGCTCACCTTAGGCAATTCTTTTGCACAATATCCGTCTTGGATTCAATGGTATGAATATACCGGTGTTTTCGGCGGTTCATTGTGGATTTTGTTGATGAATGTGTTGATTTTCAAGGTTATCAATAACAAAATTTATGCAAAGAAAAAAAGTCAAGCCATAATCATTCAATCAGTAGTGCTCTTATTTACCCCCCTCAGTATATCATCACTTATCAGCTATTTAAATGATAAAATTGACAACAAACAGAGTAATCTCACCGCTAACGTGGTAGTAGTTCAACCTAATTACGAACCGCATTATGAAAAATTTGATATACCGGAGGCTATTCAACTTACGAAATATCTCCGTTTATCAACAGAAAAAGTAGATTCGACGACGGATTATCTCGTTTTCCCGGAAACAAGTTTTGACTTCCGCCATGTCGATCGTTTACCTGAAAATCCCATCGTTCAGGAATTGAGAAACTTTGTCAATCGCTATCCCAAATTACATCTGATAACGGGTATCGATGCCCTCAAAATTTATGCTTCTTATGTCACCCAAAAGCCCGCAGGTTTGGCAGCATCGGTGCGTGAACATGATAACAATGATGGGACATTTACCTATTTTGAAACATACAACGCTGCGACACAAATGGCTTCGGGTGTAGATTCTTTGCCCATTTATAAAAAATCCAAACTTGTGCCCGGAGCGGAAATACTACCTTATGGCAGTTTGTTTGGATGGCTGAAGCCCTTGTTTCTAAAATTTGGTGGCACCACAAGTGGCTATGGTGCGCAGCCCAATCGAGGCGTCTTTTGGAATAAAGACGGAAAAAGAGCCATCGGACCCATGATTTGCTATGAATCGGTTTTTGGCGATTTTTCAAGGGGCTATGTGCAAGCGGGTGCGAATGCGTTTTTTGTAGTGACTAACGATGGGTGGTGGGATGATACACCCGGCTATCGTCAACATCTCAAGTTTGCCTGTTTGCGTGCCATTGAATTTCGCCGCCCAGTTGTACGGTCTGCTAATACCGGCTCAAGTTGTTTTATTGACAAAAACGGTAAGGTCGAACAAGCAACAGCCTATGCAGTGGATGCCGTCATAAAAGGTACAATACAGCTCAATTCAAACATGACTTTTTATGAAAAAATGGGAGATGTTATTGGTGAAGTGGCTTCGTATTTGGGTTTAAGTTTATTGCTGATTTTTATTGTTAAATCCATTTTAGGAAAAATGAAAGCAGCCAAAAGGACTGTTTAAAACAGAAATTCATAAAACTTTCAGCCCTAAAAACGTTGCTAAGAGGCACAAGAAAACGCTCAACGCCATATTCAAAGCAGCTGTTAGCGCATTGCCACTTTGAAACAAATGCACTGTTTCGTTTGAAAAAGTTGAAAATGTACTGAAACCACCGCAGAAACCCGTCGCCCAAAGCATTTTTTGTTCATCGCTCAAAATACCTTTCAGTGTAAGGGCGGTCAAAACGCCGATGATAAAACTCGCGGTGACGTTTGAAATCAACGTTGCCAGAGGAAATGTCCATCCGAAATTTCTGATCAGTAGTGATATACCAAACCGAACCACACTGCCTAAACCGCCTCCCAGAAAAACCAATAATGCGTTCATGTGCGAATTTTTTTATCAGAAAAGGTGTCCTATTTTTACGTTTCTCAAAGGTAATTTTTTTTCTAAAAACTAAGAGTGCCTAAATTTGTTTAATTTTGAAATCAATCATCAGTTATGAAAGTAGCAGTTTTCAGAAAAGCGCATTTTAATGCCGCACACCGTTTACACAATCCCCAATGGACTGATGAGCGCAATCGAGCGGTCTTCGGCTTGTGTAATAACCCTAATTATCATGGGCACAATTATGAATTGGAGGTACAACTAACCGGCGAAATTGACCCGGAGACGGGTTATGTTTACGATTTAGGAAAATTAAGTGATATTGTCAAAACACAAATTGAAAAACGTTTCGACCATAAAAACCTAAATTTGGATTGCTCCGAATTTAAAGATTTAAACCCTACTGCTGAGAACATTGTCGTTGTGATTTGGCAGATACTGAGGGGACATATTGAAGAGCAATATGATATTAAAGTTCGCTTGTATGAGACACCCCGAAATTTTGTTGAATTTCCAGCCCTCTAACGCTTTCTGAATAATGCCTTTAAACAAACAGAGAGCCTTTAGGAATTTGATAATATTCAATAAAAATAATCAAATGGCAAAACAAAATAGATTTAAGCGCTTTGGTCAACAAGCCAGTCAAGAAGTCGGTTTCGGCAATACCAGTTCTGTCAATCAACGTTTGATGAATCCCGATGGGTCGTACAATTACGTACGCGTGGGATTGCCTTGGTATGAAACGTTTAATATTTTCCATTTTTTTATCACCGCACCCCTCTCGCATTTTATCCTTGTCGTGATGTTGTGGTACACGACCATGAATCTTGTGTTTACGGGATTGTATTATCTGACAGGCGTTCAACACTTGACGGGTATGGTGTATGAAAATGAATTTGACCGATTTTTTGAGGTTTATTTTTTTTCTGCCCAAACGCTCACGACGGTCGGGTATGGGCGCATCAATCCGATGGGGATAACCTCCAGCTCGATTGCTTCTTTAGAGGCTTTAGTAGGATTATTGAGTTTTGCGGTGTTCACAGGCTTAGTTTATGCCCGTTTCGCAAAGCCGAAAGCCTCATTGATGTTTAGCAAAAATGCTGTAGTTGCACCTTTTAATGATATAACGGGATTGATGTTTAGATTTGCCAACAAAACGAAGTCTAATTTGATGAATATGAAAGTGCAAGTCACACTTTCGATTTTGGTAACAGATGAAAATGGGGTTCAAACCCGCAAGTTTTTTACCCCCCTCAGTCTTGAGCGCGACAGCATTGTATTTTTTCCCTCCAGTTGGACAATTGTACACCCAGTTAATGCTGATAGCCCGCTTTATGGGATGAATTGGCAAGATTTTAAGCAAGCACAACCTGAATTGCTCATTCTAACAACGGGTTTTGATGATACATTTGATGACAATGTCCATGAACGGCATGCTTATAACATAAGCGATATGGTGTGGGGTGCTAAATTTGTCAAAGTATTTGGTACGGACGACAACGGCAGACCGCAAGTAGATTTGAGTAAATTGGATACTTTTGATGAAATGCCGATTGAGCATTTGATAGGGGGACAAAATCCACAGTTAGCTACCTGAAAAATTAATTTTTCTTTGTTTCCCCCCAAGCGATACCCCTCAGTATCTCCACAATACTGCGCGCACCATTGAGCGAACGAACGTTTTCTCGGATAAAAATAAAGTTTTTCTGCGACTGCTTGAACGACATTTGGCGTTCTGCACCCTTTTTCAAAACATAATTCAGAATATTTTTAAAACCAGATGTTTCGTAAAAAGAAGATTGCGGATTGCCGACAAAAAATGCTTGGAGCTTATAGTTCTTTAACACAATACGCTCAAAACCCAACTCTTTGGCAGCCCACCGCAAACGCAAACCGTCGAAAAGTTCCTCTACCTGTGGCGGGATTTTTCCAAAACGGTCAGTGAGCATGTTGGCGAAGGCAGTGATGCCCTCTTCGGTTTCAATTTCATCCAATTGCGTATAAAGGAAAAGACGCTCTTGAATGTTCGAAATGTATTCGTCCGGTATGTGCATCTCGATATCCGTATCAATAGTGACATCGGTTACATATTCTTTCTTCTTCTCCATTTCTTCTTTGAAAAGCTCTTTGAAATCCGTTTGTTTCAACTCTAAAATTGCTTCTTCCAAGATTTTTTGGTAGGTTTCGTAGCCGACATCGGTGATGAAACCGGATTGTTCGCCACCCAATAAATTACCTGCTCCTCTGATATCCAAATCTTTCATGGCTATATTGAAACCATCACCCAAGTCCGAAAATTCTTCAAGCGTTCGCAAGCGTTTTCTAGCATCATTAGACAGGACACTGAGGGGGGGGCAAAACAGATAGCAATACGCTTTTTTATTAGAACGCCCCACTCGGCCGCGCAACTGATGCAAATCCGATAAACCAAAATGATGGGCGTTGTTGATAATAATCGTATTGGCATTAGGAATATCCAAACCGGTTTCAATAATATTGGTACACACCAATACTTCATGTTTTCTATCAATAAAATCCACCAGCGTTTCTTCCAATTTCTCCGGATCCATTTGACCGTGAGCCATAGCAATGTCCACATCAGGACATAATCCTTTCAGCAATTCGACCATCTCGGGCAAACTGGCTACCCGATTATGCACAAAAAAGACTTGTCCGCCGCGGTGCACTTCATTATAAATAGATTCTTTTATCAAATCATCGTTAAAAACGCGCACTTCGGTGTGAATGGGTTGGCGATTAGGCGGTGGCGTACGAATGACTGACAAATCACGCGCCGCCATCAATGAAAACTGCAAAGTCCGCGGAATGGGCGTTGCCGTCAACGTCAAAGTATCTACGTTGACTTTGAGTTTGCGCAATCTTTCTTTGGCTGCCACACCGAATTTTTGCTCTTCGTCAATGATAAGTAAGCCCAAATCCTTGAATTCCATATCCTTATTCAAGATGGCATGAGTGCCAATGACCAAATCTACTTTACCCGATTTCAACTCTGACATTACTTGTTTTTTCTCCTTCGCGCTTCTAAAACGGTTGATATAGTCCACTGTTGCACCAAATTCTTCCAGCCGTTCATAGAACGTTTTGTAGTGTTGCAAAGCTAAAATGGTTGTCGGTACTAAAATGGCCACCTGTTTGCCGGCTGTAATGGCTTTGAAAGCCGCTCGGATAGCCACTTCGGTTTTGCCAAAACCGACATCGCCGCACACAAGTCGGTCCATAGGATAGGATTTTTGCATATCTTCTTTAACATCTTGCGTGGCTTTGGATTGGTCAGGCGTATCTTCATACATAAAAGTCGCTTCCAATTCATTTTGCAAATAACCATCTTCCGGAAATGCAAAACCCGGACTGGCTTTTCGGGCAGCATAGAGTTTAATCAACTCGGTGGCAATATCTTTGACCTTTTTCTTAGTGGCTTTTTTAAGGTTGCTCCAAGTGTCAGTCCCAAGTCGGTTGAGCTTAGGCGGAGTGCCGTCTTTGCCGACAAAACGAGCAATTTTATGAAGCGAGTTGATAGACACATACAACAAATCATTGTTGGAATACACCAAACGCACGGCTTCCTGAATTTGCCCGTTGATATTTATTTTTTCAAGACCTGAAAACTTACCGACCCCGTGGTCAATATGCGTTACAAAATCTCCCGCTGTCAATTCTTTTAATAAACGCATATTCAAGGCTTGCTCTTTCGAAAAACCTTGCCGGAGACGATAGCGGTGATACCGTTCAAAAATTTGATGGTCGGTATAACAAGCAATGTGCAAATCATGGTCAACGAAACCCTGATGAATGGCTCTATAAACCGGTTCAACTTTGACACGCGCACCCAAATCTTTGAAAATCGAAAATAAGCGCTGCATCTGCTTTTCATTATCCGTAAAAAGATAATTTTTCAAACGGCTGCTCTCATTTTCGTGCAAATTGGAAATGAGTAAGTTAAAATTTTTATTAAAACTCGGTTGGGCTTTTGAGTTAAACTCAATTTTAGTATAATTCTCTTTCTTAAAGTCGCCTGAAATCCCCTCCCGAGGTTTCGGGACTATGCCCCTCAGTATAACGAGTGGTAAAGACTCCACATCATCAATCACCTCGAAAGGGCGTATGAAAGCCCGATCTCTGAAAACCTCTTTTAATTCTTCATCTTTTTCGTACATCAACTTTGAAGCAAAAGCTTCTGCCCGCTCAAAGCATATTTGCAAACGGTCTAATAAATGCTCGGTATCGCGAATCCAAATCGCCGTATTGGGTTTCAGAATTCTAAAAATAGAGACTTTTTGACTTTGTTGAAAACGGGTATTAATATTGGGAACAATGCTAATTTTGGATATTTTTTGCTCCGAAAGTTGCGTTGTCGGGTTGAAAGTACGGATACTTTCTACCTCAACGTCAAATAACTCGATGCGATACGGCAACTCATTGCCATACGAATACACATCAATAATACCACCCCGAATAGAAAACTGCCCCGGTTCGTACACAAATTCGGTGCGCTCGAATCCGTATTCCACGAGGATTTCAATCATAAAATCCACGTCGGTTTTCTCGCCGACTTTCAAGTCAATCCGTTTAGCGTCGAGATACTGAGGGGCCACTACTTTTTCAAAAAGTGCCTCCGGATAAGTCACAACAATCTCGCCCGCCGCTGTTGACTGACTCATCTTGTTAATCGTCTCCGTTCTTTGAAGAATATTATTGGCGTTCAGTTCTTCAAAATAAGCCGGTCGCTTGAAAGAATCGGGGAAGAAGTGAATGATTTTGGAAGGCAATATATTTTGCAAATCATTTTGCATGTAAGCCGCCTCTTCTTTATCCACGGCAATGACCACGTGCGACGTTGGCGAATTGAGATAACTTCCGGCGAGGACAAAGGATTCCTGTGCACCTGTCAATCCGACGAGTTGTAATCGGGCAGGTGTGGCGGCATTTTCGAGAGCATTTCCGATTTGTTGTACCCGTTTTGAGTCTCGGTACAACATCAATAATTGATTAAGTATATCCACGTTGCAAAGATATGAATAAGGCTGAAAATTGAGCTTTCTACGAAAAATTAAAGGTCAATTTTACAGTTCATCTAATAATTTAGGAGAAAAAAATAATGATACGTGTAGAATGAGTTATAAACACCAATTGTTTATAATTTAGTCAAAAATTGACCTTTTATTATCAAACATAACATCAAACATGATTTTTTCCACAACAAGGCTGTCAGTTTTGACAGTGCTTTTCCTCTTTCATTTCACCGTTCTCAATGCCCAAAAAGGGCTTGTAAAAGGCAAAGTTATTGATGCACAAACCAATGCGCCCCTGAGTTATGCGAGTATTCGGGTGTTTAAAAATGCAGATAGCAGCTTGGTGTCAGGTGCTATTACGGATGAAAAAGGCTTATTTTCAATTGAAACGCCGACGGGGCAATTTTACTCAATAGTTGATTTTATGGGTTATAAAGCTTTAAAAATGCCGAGTTTTACCATTTCAAAAGAACAATCCAATTATGATATGGGAACGGTAAAACTCTCATCGGGAGCGAACACGCTCGATGAAGTGGTGATACAAGCTGAAAAAAGCACGATGGAATTATCCTTGGATAAAAAGATTTTTAACGTTGGAAAAGACCTTGCTAATGCCGGCGGGACGGCCACTGACATTCTCAGCAACATCCCCTCAGTATCCGTAGATGTAGAAGGTAATGTGAAGCTCAGAGGCAGTGACAATGTCCGCATTTTGATAGATGGCAAGCCTTCGGGATTGGTCAGTTTTAAAGGTTCTGCGGGATTGCAGCAACTGCAAGGGAGCCAAATAGAAAGAGTAGAAATTATCACAAATCCTTCGGCTCGATACGAGGCGGAGGGCATGGCAGGTATTATCAATATTGTGTTGAAAAAGCAGCAAAAACAAGGTTTAAATGGCTCTTTTGAAATAATTACTGGCAATCCGGTGAATTATGGCTTGGGGGCAAATATCAATTATAGGCATAAAAAAGTTAATTTTTTTGTGAACTATGGCATTGCCTATCGCAAAATTCCGGGTCTTGGCTCGCAATATCAAGAAGTGTATTCCAACGATACCACTTTCATTACAGATATGACAAGAGATGGCGGCACCACTGGATTTCACAACAGTATTAGAGGTGGTTTGGACTATTTTTTTAATGATAAAAACAGTCTCACCGCTGCTTATCTGCTCAGGAGAAGTGACGTGCGCCGCATCACTGATTTTGTCTATAAAGATTATATCTTTAACAAAAACAACCTCAGGGTAACGACTATGCGTCAGCAAGATGAAAAGGAGCGTGAACCTAATTCTGAATATAGTTTGACGTATAAAAAGGCATTTACTAAAAAAGGGCAAGAACTGACTGCCGATTTCCGTTTTTTGGATTATTGGGAGCGTTCCGACCAGATTTACCCTCAAACCAGCATTTTTGCGGATGGTACGCCGAATCCACGGGATACAAAAGTGCAAAAAGCCTTGAATGATGAATTTGAAAAACAATACTTGATACAAATAGATTATACACAACCTTTGGGCAAAGAGGGTAAGTTTGAAACGGGCGTCAGAAGTAGTTTTAGGCACATGATTAATGATTTTACGGTGACAGAACGCAATGTACAAGGCAATTTTGAGGTGTTGCCAAATTTGAAAAATTATTTCACCTACGATGAAAATATTCATGCTTTGTACGCTATTTTAGGCAATAAAAAAGAGAAAATCTCTTATCAAGTGGGTGTGCGAGGAGAGATAACAGATGTAACAACTAAGTTCCAATTGACGAATCAGCAGAATCCTCGCAAGTATGCTAATCTCTTTCCAAGTGCACATTTCACCTATAGTTTGCCTAAGGAAAATGCGATTCAGTTGAGTTATAGCCGCCGAGTACGCCGCCCGAGATATGATGATTTGAACCCGTTTGTGACTTTTAGTGATAACCGCAATTTCTTTTCCGGCAATCCTGATTTGAATCCTGAATTCAGCAATACATTTGAATTGGGGCATATCAAATATTTTGAAAAAGGCTCGCTGAGTTCTTCAATCTATTATCGTCGTACTGCTGATAAAATATTGGGTATTCGTAGGGTTGATAGTTTGGGTTATGCAAAAACCCGCCCTGAAAATTTTGCGGTTGAAAATGCTTATGGTGCGGAATTTACGAGCCAATATGCGCCTTTTAAATGGTGGAAAATGGATTATAGCTTTAATTTTTTTAGAGCCATAACGGATGGAGGGAATATTGATGCGGCATTTCAAAGCGATACGTACAGTTGGTTTACTCGTTTGACTTCGAGGTTTACACTACCACACAATATTGATTTTCAAATGCGGGCAAATTATGAAGCGCCTCAAAAAACGCCACAAGGCACTCGAAAATCGGTATATTACGTGGATTTAGGTATGAATAAAGACGTTTTTAAAGGCAAAGGAACAATGACCTTGAACGTATCGGATGTGTTCAATTCCCGCCGAAATCGCTTCATTACAGAGGGGGCCAATTTTTTCACCGAAGGCGACTTTTTAGGTCGCCGCCGCCAGATTAATTTGACCTTTAATTATCGTTTGGATTCTTCAAGTAAAAAAACGAAGAGTTTGATAAGTGAGGAGGGGTGATTGGTTTTTCATATAGAAGTTTAAACCAAGTTTAGAACGGGGTTTTGTAATAAGTTTAGACCTTTTTATACAACCCCGTTTTGAGTGCTACAAGAAAGCTCTAACCTCCTATTTGATAAGCATTAATTTAACTTTTTTTTCAGCTTTGATGGCGTGAAGAATGTCTTTGGGTAGTAAAATTATTTGCCCCTTTTTCAAGATATTAGTTTTATCTCCGATGATGACGATTGCCTCACCTTTTAGGCATTGCAAATAGGCATCCCGTGGGGTTTTATGCGCTTTAATTTCTTGACCTTTCTGCAAGGCAAACAAGACTAAATTGAAGGCTTCATTTTTAAATAAAACTTTACTATTGAATTTTTCAGATGTAAAATCAATTTGATTCGTTATATCTAACGGCTCTGTTGATGTCGTTTGTGCGTTGATAGTCATTGAGGAGAGTATTATTAGGATGAAAGAAATAAATTTTCTAATTGTCATAATTTATATTTTTAGAACTAACAAAATACAAATTTCAAGGTTATTCCTTTTTGAAAAAATGACGAAGGTTGGTATTGAACATGATTTTAGTTACCCCTCAGTATCAAAAAATTTTGAGCAAAATTTTTCTCAAAACAATGAGAAATATTTATAGATAATACAAATTTTGCTGAAATTGCGTTTCTTTCGTAAAAGCAATCGTATGATTATTTTTGATAGCACAATTGGCTATTAAAAACGAGATTAAAAATTTCATTTATATAATAGGAAACATAGTATGGCTAATCTGAATACTAAATTAAACGAATCGAACACGTATGATGTCATTGTCATTGGCTCGGGTATAAGTGGGGGTTGGGCGGCTAAAGAGTTCGCAGAAAAGGGCTTGAAAACATTGGTGCTTGAAAAAGGGCGCATGGTGAATCACGTGGAGGATTATCCAACTATGCTGCAAGACACTTGGGACATGCCACATCGGGGTGCCTTGACAGATCAAGACAAAAAAGACTATCACATCCAAATTCGGAGTGGTTTTGTGGGTGAATCCACGAAACATTTTTTTACAAAAGATGTGAATGACCCGTATATTGAGAAAAAACGCTTCGATTGGATTCGGGGCAATCATGTAGGCGGCCGCTCCATTACGTGGGGAAAACAGGTGTATCGCTGGAGCGATTTGGATTTCGAAGCGAATGCTAAAGAGAAGATTGGCGTTGATTGGCCCATTAGATACAAAGATTTGGAGTCATGGTACACGTATGTCGAGAAATTTGTGGGCGTGAGTGGTGAAAAATTGGGTTTACCGCATTTGCCCGATGGCTATTTTTTACCGCCTATGGAGTTGAACTGCCTTGAAAAACATTTCAGAAAAGAAATGGAAACCAAGTTTAAACGCCCCGTGACTATCGGTCGGGTAGCGCATTTGACTGAGCCGAAGCCATGGCATTTAGAGTTGGGTCGCGGACAGTGCCAAAACCGGAATCGTTGTTCAAGAGGGTGTCCGTATGGTGCGTACTTTAGCAGTAATTCAGCGACTTTACCGGCAGCGAATAGAACGGGTAATTTTGCCATTAGACCCAATTCAGTGGTTCATTCCATTATTTTGGATTCAAAAAAGAAGCGGGCTAAAGGCGTGAAAGTGATTGATAGTGAAAGCAAAAAAGAGATTGATTTTTTTGCAAAAGTGATATTCTGTTGCGCTTCAACGTTGGGTACAACCCAGATTTTATTGAATTCAAAATCCGAACGTTTCCCGAATGGCCTGGGCAATGATAGTGGTGAATTGGGGCATAATTTGATGGATCACCATTATCGCGTGGGTGCAATGGGCTCTTACGATGGTTTTGAAGACCAATATTATAAAGGTCGTCGCCCGAATGGTTTATTCATCCCGCGCTATGTCAATTTGGATGAAAAGACTAAAAACCCTAATTTCTTGCGCGGTTATGATTTTCAAGGAGCCGGTGCAGGTCGTGGAGATTGGGGCAGAGGAGCCAATACTGAGGGGGTTGGTGCAGCGTTCAAAGATGCGCTTTTCAAGCCGGATGGTTGGGGTATGGCGTTGATGGGCTTCGGTGAAGTCTTGCCTTACCATGACAACAAGGTTGAGTTAGATGCTGAAAAAAAAGACCAGTGGGGCATTCCACTCCTCGTTTTTGACGCGGATATCAAAGACAATGAGCGCAAAATGCGGGAACAAATCAAAAAAGATGCTGCTGAAATGCTTGAAAGCGCGGGTTTTAAAAACGTCAAAACCTTCGATAATGCGGGTGGTATGGGCGTCGGTGTGCATGAAATGGGTACTGCCCGCATGGGTAAAGACCCCAAAACCTCAGTGTTAAATAGCAATAATCAGCTTCATACCGTGCCCAATGTATTCGTAACGGACGGAGCGTGTATGACCTCGGCATCGTGCGTGAATCCATCCATTACCTATATGGCTTTGACCGCACGCGCAGCCCATTTTGCGGTGAATGAATTGAAAAAAAGGAATTTGTGAGTTAGTGGTTAGTTAGTCAGTAGTCAGTAGTCAGAATTTATTAACTGACCACTGACTAACTGACCACTGACTAACTAAATACTGACTAACTAACCACTCAAAAACTAAAGAAATGGACAGAAGAGAATATCTCAAAAATACCGCTTTATTGCTTGGATATGCCGTATCAGCCGGTGCGTTATCGGAGGCTTTTATCGCTTGCAAAAGCGAGCGGGAAATCAATATTGATTGGCAACCGACGTTTTTAAATAAAACCCAAGCACAAACTTTAAGTGAAATAACGGAGACTATTTTACCCAAAACTGCCAGTCCGGGGGCAAAAGAAATTGGCGTACCGCAGTTCATTGACAAGGTATTAAAAGACCTTCTTTCGGAAGCCGAACAGCAAGATTTCCTAAAAGGGTTGGAGACATTAGATGATATTTGCCGAGGCAACTATGGTCGGTATTTTGAAGATTGTAGTAAAGAACAAAAGGAGCAAATTTTATCAAAATTGGATAGAGATGCCCCCAAGGCCCCCCCCTCAGTATGGGGCATTACGTTGGTTGAAAACCCCGACCCGGTTGTGTTTTTTAGGCGCGTAAAAGCCTTGACTGTTACCGCTTACTTTACGTCGGAAAAAATCGGAAAAGAAGTATTGAGTTATGACCCAGTGCCAGGTGAATATATTGGCTGTATGCCGTTTACGGGTCAGAATGTGTGGAGTGGGGAGTAACATCATATTTCTTTTAATCCATAAAACATTGTTATCAAATACATTTTTTATATTAAAATGCAAGCTATTCAAACTGAACGCCTTGTTCTTCGAGAGTTTACTGAAAATGATGCGCCTTTTTTATTAGAACTCCTAAATACGCCTAAATGGTTGCAATTCATCGGCGATAGAGGTGTCAGAACGGTGGAAGGAGCCAAACAATACATTACGGACAGATTTTTTAAAAGCTATCAAACATATGGCTTTGGCTTCTATGCCCTGACTTTAAAAAGTGATAATACGCCCATTGGTACATCCGGTTTAATCAAACGAGACGGGCTTGATGGCGTTGATATGGGTTTTGCCCTTTTGCCCGAATATGAGCAAAAAGGGTACGGCTTTGAAGCCGGACAAGCCGTTTTAAGCCTTGCCAAAAATGATTTTAACTTACCTTATCTTTTGGCAATCACCAATCAAGATAATCATAACTCTCAAAAACTACTCGTTAAATTGGATTTTGAAAAAAAGGACAAATTGATTGTGTTACCCAAAGATACTGTTGAATTGTTTTTGTTTGAGAAGGTCTTGTGATGATAAAGTAGTAAAAAAATGTATAATGAAATTTAACAAAAAACACGCTTGGATAGGTGAAATAACCGCAGTGTTGCGCGCTGAAAAAAAAGGTACATTAGAGAGTATAGCTTATCATACTTTAGAATTTGCGGACGGCGGCATAGTAGACGATAAGCATTTTGGTTTCACGACAAAATCCACGGTTAGAGAATTAAGTCTCTATCCTCGGGGTACAATTATCCGGAATAATAGGCAATGGTCAGCCGTCAGTGAAGAAGAATTAAACGGTATTTCAGCCAAAATGGGTATTGATAATATCCATTCGGGGTGGATTGGAGCTAATTTATTGGTAAAAGGCATTCCTAATTTCACCCAACTACCCCCCCTCAGTATGTTGACGATTCGACCTGATGCCGCTGATAAAGTGGTATTGATGGTTTATGGCGATAATAAACCTTGCAAATTCGCTCACGAAAAAATTGTTGAAAAATTAGGAATCGAACCCTCTCAGAGTTTTGTAAAGGCTGCATTAGGACAACGTGGTCTGGTGGGTTGGATTGAAAAAGGCGGAAAAATATCCGTTGGCGATACAATTGCGGTCACACTTCCTCTTTAGATTTATAACAGCCAGATTACTACAGCCATATGTTAGAGCATCTGAAAGGGGTTTTGACTTTTACTAAATCTAAACCCCTTGATAATTGTTGTTTTTAATCTAATTTAAGCACCTTTCGGGGCAATAATCCATCCCTTTGCGCCGTATGCCATATAAAAGAAGCGATGATGGTAGCTGCTTGTTTCAAATCACTTTCTATCAAATGATCCCAGGTGTCCATATTAGAATGGTGGGTTCGGGTAGAATATTCGATTGGGTCTTGAATAAATTGGAATGCCGGAATACCCGCCGCATCAAATGACTGATGGTCTGTACCACCTGTATTAGAAATTGACAAAGTGCTGGCTTGAAGGTCTTTAAAAGGGTCTAACCAACTTCTAAAAATGGGTCTCACCGCCTCATTATCTTGCAGATAAACGCCTCTTATTTTCCCGGTTCCGTTATCTAAATTGTAGTAGGCCGAAATTTTCGCTTGTTCCGGTTTGATGGATTGGACAGTGCGACCTTTTACATCAGCAAAATGTTGTCCCACATAGCCCATTGAGCCTAAAAGCCCTTGTTCCTCACCTGTCCACAGAGCCATTCTTAAAGTTCGCCGTGGTTGAATACCTGATTCTTTTATCATTGCCGTCAAAATACGGGCTGCTTCCATCATCACAGCTGAGCCGGCGGCATTGTCCGTTGCACCGGTAGCAGACTGCCAAGAATCGAGATGCGCGCCAAACATCACGACTTCATCTTTCAAGTCGGTGCCGGGTATTTCAGCAATGACATTGTGTTCCAGTTTATCAGGATTGGTATAGTTAGCTTTCAAGTCCAAACTCAATTTGACTGGAATCCCTTTCTGAGATAATCTGAATATTCTATTGTATTGTTCAACGGAAATTGTCACTTGCGGCAATATCTCTGCCCCTTCATCTCTTGCTGAGCCTTCTTTAGCTTGAGCACCGGAAATAAAAACGGTACCGTCATCTCCTTTGAAACTGCGGTCAAGTGTGGCTAAAGGTTTTTCTTCGTACAGCATTTTTCTCATGGCTTTGCTAAACTCGCTGTCGCCAAAGCCAAAAGTCCGCAATGTGCGGGGTGTCGGTTTAGGCGCATTGGCTAATTCCAAAAGGGAAGAATCGGCAAACCTTTTGGCAGATGACTCAAACCCTGGTTTGACAACGCGAATAGTATCCAATAAAATGAATTTACCACCCAATTTGCCTTTATATTGTGCCAATTCTTCAATTGTATTGGCTTTAAAATAAACCACTTCGCCGGTTAAAGTCCCTTTTGTAGAAGGAGACCATACTTTGGGATAACCCAAAATGGGGAAATATGAAGGCTCAATGGCGTGTAATTCAAAATGCTGCAATTCCCAGCCTCTACCAAAAGGACCCCACGCTTCGGTATGAACATTTTGTAACCCCCAATTAGTGAGTTGCTCTTGTGCCCATTTAGTGGCTTTATCCAACATTGGTGAACCCGTCACACGAGGGCCATAAACATCGGTTAGGTAAAAAGCTGTTTCCATGACTTGGCTTTGTTCCATACCGTGTTTGCGGATGAGTTTATTTATTTTTTCGTCCGGCGTGTCTTGTGCTAAATTTACGTTGATGATAAAAGAAAAGAGAAGACCCGTAAAGAGTAATTTTTTCATGTTGAAGTGGTTTTATTGGTGTAGAAATAAATGAAGTCAATATTGAATTTTTACTAATTTTACCTTGCGCCTATCATCACTCGGAACAATGACTTCATTTGCGGATACCTGCATAGCGTCCCTAAATCGAAGATTGATATCTTGCCCGTCTGTGTTCATAATGGCATGTCGTTCAGATTGCCCTGTCCCATTGACTACATATTCGCTCACCGTAGTGGAGCGTTCAATTTCGTCATTAAATAAAAAACGCAAAGCAGATGGTGTTTTGACTAAAAAATAAGAGCAATACCGCGCATCATCGTCCTGCGACGCTTGTTTTTTGAAAAAAATGGATTTCCATTGGGTTACACCCTCAGGCGAAAGCGAAATGGCAAATATGTTTTCGTAAAAATAGTCAACTGAAACCCTCATCCCATCGCCTCTCATATAAAGTCGGCTACTGGCTGTCGTCATTTGCCGTTCCACCTCTTTGACTTGTTCGATGATAGCAAGAATGCCACCATCTCTGCGGTGGACAATTTCCTGAATGCTCAAGTCAGCTATGCCCTTATTATCCATGATTTTCTTTCCGAATAAATTCGACACAAATTCATCATCAAATGATTGATAATAGAATTTATAGGCGTTATACTGAGGGGGTATACTCAACAGGAAATATCCCAATGCCTTGAACGAATTTTTAGTTGCGTACAATCCCGCTGCGGTCATCCGTTGATTAATATTATCATATTTGAACTTGATAGAAGCATTGGTGTATTCAGGCATCGGAATTTCAAAGGTTTTATCTCCTTCCTGACTGATTTGTTTGATATTAAAACGATGTTTCTCAACAGAACCCCATCTATTATCTTCTTCTTCAATAAAGAATGCTTCTGCATTGTTATTGATAAGCACTTGTCGATAATTGTTGTCAAAAACAGTGTTTTTAGAATCAAAAGATTTATACCAAATCGGGCTTAAGGAGTCAAGACTAATGGCTAAAGCATTAATTTTATTAGTGCTTTCCACTTCGTAAACCAGTATGATTTTTTTATCTTCCGAAAAGGTGGTTTGATAAGTGGGCGTCACCATATTGCGCCCCCAATCCTTGACTATTGCAGAGTCAAGCAATTTGACTTGCGCATCATATTTATGAACTTTTATAAAGTTATGCCCTTTGCGTCTGAATTGGTAAACGACATTGAAATCTTGCCTATTCCCCAATACTTCTAATACTTTTGAGCTGTTTTTACGATCCGGTTCAATGTCTTTTTCCCAAATTTTATGGAGTTTAGCGTCAAAAGATTTTAGTTTTACCTTGTTATCATCGAGGTTAAAAAAAAGGATGCGTTCATTATATTTTCCAATAATGCCATACCCTTCAGAAGTACCAATGTTGATATCATCAGATATTTCGGTTATTTGAGCTTTTAATAAAAATATATTGTGTACAAACAATAGAAGTATTACCAGTTTTTTCATATTAGAGAGGTTTCAATTTAAAATAAAAGTACAATATGATTAAAGTTAAAAACAAGAATTAATTCTTTGCTCTCCATGCATTTTAGCAAATAAAGATAATCTTTTTTATTTAGTAAAATAAAAAAAAACTTCCCGAAAATACCAATGATTTTCGGGAAGTTTTGATGAGAGAGATATCCCTGAGACGTCGGGACAGGCTCTCAGTATTCACACACTCAGATAGGTCATCAGCGAGTCATAATGCTCTTGTAATGAATCCATGTACTCGGATTCGCTGAAAGAAGCAGTTATATCGTAGCCAAAGCGGGTAAAAGTTGCTAAGATGGAAGAAATATCGGAGCGGTTTATTTTTAAAGTAATTTCTAATTCAGTGGAATCGGGTGAAGAAGTAATAAAGGAGTTTAATATAATAGCACCTTCCGATTCAATAATGCGAGCAATTTGAGAAAGAGTGTAATCATGTTTATTAACAGTAAGAACAATCACGCTACCGGGTTCTGAAAAGGACGCACTTTCAGCAAAATATTTTAGAAGATCCGGTAGAGAAACAACCCCCAAATAATTGTTGTCTTTATCTACTACCGGAATAACCGTTAAACGATATTCATTGAGCAGCCTCATGATGTCGTAAATATGGTCTCGGTCGTGAACATAAGGGTGGTGCATTTTCAAAAGATAGGAACCTACAGCTTCATTAGCATCATATTCAAATATTTCTTCTTCCGATATCAAACCAAGAAGTTGTTTGTTATTGACTATGGGTAAATGGCGGACGTGGTAATCACTCATCAGAGTTAGCGCATCTTCACCGGTGTTGGATGTCTTCAACGAGACAATGTCTTCGGAAATCAAATCACGTGCAATCATATTCGTCACTTGTTTTGGTTAAATGTACAACGTTTAGATTCTCATAATAGTTCTATCCTTGATGTTAAGGTTCCGTTAATCATTTTCTCTATCCTGTAGTTTCAAATCTTTGACCAATTTGGGGTATTTTTCTGAAAAGACCAAATTAATATAATTATTTTTTCAATTACTGTCAAAAGTAAAATAATATTTTGACATTTGCATACCCCTCAGTATATAAATTAAGAATATTGATTAATTACCATAACAATATTGCTCACTGGATTGGTCTGTTTTACTTGAGTTGAAAATAAAAAAATCAAAGAAGTAAACGTGAAGCACACTATTATTGAAGGAAAAGAGGTTTATAAACGGTAGTTTTGTAAAAAATTAAATACATCGCTAAATTTAATATGTATGACTCACTCTTTTAAAAGTCTTGGAATTCTGCTTCTATTCTGGTTTATTTCTTTTTCACCCTTTTGCCAAGCGCAAAATGTGGATTACGATTCTAAAAAATGGACAGAATTGACAGTTCTTGATAATACCGTAACGCTTGACATGCGGTATGCCACAACTAACAATTTTGTTAAGGCGCAGATGTATGATTGCGGACGTTGTTTCCTACGACCCGAAGCCGCCAAAGCCGTTGGGAAAGCGCATAAGATTTTGAAAGAAAAGGGTTATGGTGGTTTGAAAATGTTTGACTGTTATCGTCCGCGCCCCTACCAAAAGCGTTTGTGGGACAAAATGCCTGATAGTCGATACGTTACGCCGCCATGGAAAGGATCTCAACACACCAGAGGTTTGGCGGCTGATTTGACTGTGATTGACAAAAACGGCGACGAGCTTGACATGGGAACACCTTTTGACACTTTTACAGCGGAAGCACATTCCGGTTATAAAGACCTCCCTAAACAGGTGCTCAATAATCGTCAACTACTGAAGGGGGTATTAGAAAGTGTCGGATTTAAAGGAATTACAACCGAGTGGTGGCATTTTTCATACACCATAAAAGGGTATGGTTTGTCGGATTGGGTTTGGAAATGTAAAAAATAGCGGATTGTCTGATTTGGTGAAACAAAGTCTTGACACGCAACGTTTTATTTTTACTTTTGTCTTAAATAACAATTATATTTATTGGTGTAATCTGACTATTCAATACTGTATAACTGATGCCCCACTTTTAATTGATAATAAACCGCATTTTAAAACTCAAATATATATGTCAACAACAGCAACTTTTCGTTCGGATGTAGAAGCCGTAGATGCCTTAGCTCAATCATATCGTGACCTGTCTAAAGAAATTGGTAAAGTTATCGTAGGTCAAGATGAGGTCGTTAGAACCGTTATCATTTCATTGTTTTCAAATGGTCACAGCCTTTTAGTAGGTGTCCCGGGTTTGGCTAAAACTTTGCTTGTGAGTACAATTTCGGAGGTTTTAGACTTGGAGTTCAAGCGCATTCAGTTCACACCCGATTTGATGCCTACTGATATTACCGGTTCTGAAATATTGGATGAAGATCGCCATTTCAAATTCAATCGGGGACCTCTTTTTGCCAATATCGTTCTTGCTGATGAGATTAACCGAACGCCGCCAAAAACACAAGCTGCTTTGCTCGAAGCCATGCAAGAACGCAGTGTAACGGTAAGTGGTCATCGCCACGTTCTGCCTTCGCCATTTTTTGTTTTGGCAACCCAAAATCCGATTGAACAAGAAGGTACTTATCCGCTTCCGGAAGCTCAACTCGACCGTTTTATGTTCAATATACCCTTGGATTATCCGAGTTACCGAGAGGAAATAGAGGTTGTAAAAGGGACTACATCAACGAAACGCGCCGAATTGAAACACATCGTAACCGGTGCGGAAATCGTTGATTTTCAACAATTGGTGAGGAAAATACCCATTTCGGACAATGTTTTGGAATATGCTGTCAGTTTGGCGACAAAAACACGTCCAGGCACTGAAAGAGCGACTCCAATGGTCAATAATTATATTTCATGGGGGGCTGGTCCTCGGGCATCTCAATATTTGGTTTTGGGCGCAAAATGCCATGCCGCTATTCGAGGCAAATATTCTCCGGACATCGAAGATGTTCAAGCTATTGCGAAATATGTTCTTCGCCACCGCATTGTACCAAACTACAAAGCAGAAGCAGAAGGTATTACTGCCGATAAAGTCATTGAAAGTTTGTATTAGTTTTCATAGTTTATGCCTACTATTCATTTCATTGATGAAATCGGTATTGTCATCAGGGCTTAAATAATCAATAAGCTCTGTTTGTCCAAGAACGGGTCACTCTGTAAAATAACACCTTTTCTAAGGCAAGATACAGAGTGTCCCTTTTTTAACTTTGATTGATTAAGAACAATATTTTACCCTTGTACGTAAACAACTGCTTTTTCTTCAAAATAGGAGACTTTGAAAAATTTGGTTATTTGACTGACATCTGTGTAATGCCCTTTTCCCAACGTTTTAATCTCTTCCTTCATATTGCCGCCTTTTAATGCTAGCAAACCATTGGGTAAAGCATGAACCTGCTGTTTTTTGATTAAAAAGAAACTCCACTGTACCAATTTATCAAGGCTTGCAACAGCTCTTGTGACCACAAAATCGAACTTTCTGTTTTTAATTTCCTCGGCTCTGATATGTTTAGCTTCCACATTTTTTAAACCTAAAGCAGCCGCTATTTCCTGAACAACCTTAATTTTTTTCCCAATACTATCCACAAGGAGGAAAGATACTGAGGGGTATAAAATTGCTAAAGGAATACCCGGAAAACCACCGCCGGTGCCCAAATCCAAAATGTCAGCACCCTCTTTAAATGCTACAATTTTGGCTATCGCGAGAGAATGTAACACATGATGTATATACATATTATCAATATCTTTTCTGGAAATGACGTTGATTTTTTCATTCCATTCTTTGTAAAGCGGCAACAGTTGTTCAAATTGTTGCTTTTGAACATCGGTTAGATGCGGAAAATATTTTAAAATTTCATTCATAAAACTGTTTTTGAACTATTAATTTGAAAAAACCGGTACTTTTACACAAAATTAAAAAATGGAATCAAAACGTCAGAAACAAGTTGCGGAATTAGTGAAACGCAACTTTAGTGTAGTGCTTCAAGAAGAGGCACCGAATATTTGCGGCAATAAGGTTTTAGTGACTGTTACGAATGTAAAAATAGCCCCTGACCTCAGTTACGCCAAAATATATCTCAGCATTTTTAATACTGAACATAAACAAGAGCCTCTTTTATTATTGAAAGAGGAAATCGCTACTTTGAAATCCAAACTCGCTCAACGTATCCGCAAATTGGTGCGCATCATCCCCGAAATCGCCCTTTACTATGACGATACCATTGATGAAATGTACCGGATTGATGATATGATGAAACGTCTTGAAGCGGACGGCCAATTTGGTAAACCGGAAGAAGGATAAAGTTGTTTTGTTAATTGTTGAATTGTTGGATTGTTTTTGCGCCCAATTGGCACAACAATCCAACCATCAACAATTCAGTTCTTCGTCTAAAAGAATAAAATTAGCCTCGTACCCTTTCGCTATTTTCCCCAATCTGTTATCTAAGCCCATAACACGTGCTGGATATACCGAAGCCATGCGCAAGGCTTCTTCAAGTGGTATGCCTACCTTTTCAACACAATTTCTCACTGCCTTTACCATGGTCAAAGCCGAACCAGAAAGAGTACCGTCGGCAATCACATATTTATCTCCTTGCAATCGGTGACTATATAAGCCATTAAGGTTTTCAGTTACAGCATCCGTAATTAAGAACATTCGTTCTAATAGTACCTTTTTACTAATGCCGATGACAGAAAAATCCACATGGTGGCCATCAGCAACGACGCTTGTTGTGATTTTATCATCATCAAAAATAGCCCCTACTACTCCTGGTGCTCGATGCCGTAAAGGAGACATAGCGTTAAAAAGGTGAGTAGCGGCATGAATACCCTTTTCGACAGCCAATTTTGCTTGTTCATAAGTCGCGTTGGTATGTCCCATGGAAATAGTCACACCGTAGTCTTGAAGCAATGAAATGACATCATCGCTGACGACTTCAGGCGCGAGGGTCATCATTTTTATCACATCTTTACCCGCGTCAAGCAGCTTTTTTACGTCCGATACTGAGGGGTCATTTTTTATGAACTGCTTAAGGTGCGCACCTCTTTTTTCCATATTTATATATGGTCCCTCAAGATGAAGACCTAAAACGCCTTTGCCGCCTTGCTGCCAATAATCTTTCACCGCTTGAATGGCATCGTGCATGGTTTTATCAGAATTGGTCGCCACTGTCGGCATAAAATACCCTGCACCACCAGAAAGACAATAATGATATGTGTTTTCAAGATTTTGGACAGATGGGTACTCACCGAACATCTCACCATTACCACCATATATCTGGAGATCAATTAGAGTTGGCGCTAATAGTTTGCCTTTCAAATCAATCAAAGATGCAATTGAAGGTATATCTGAGTCTTCAATAATGTCTAAAATCGTATTCCCTTCTGTCAAGACACAACTATTTTCTACTATTTCATCGCCCGTAAAAATACGACCATTGTGGTATGCTGTTATCATCTTATTTATTTTTCAGTAAAAATAAAGCCTTCGATTCAGATTGACATCGAAGGCTTGAAATTTATTAGTAAAATTACATTTAAGTTGTGAATACTGAGGGGGGCGAAAATTCTACATTAAAATAAATTTCATCAATATTTAATTCAAAAGGATGCGTTTTCAACTTCAAAACACCTTCTGAAACCACTTCACCGATTTCCCATTTCCCATTTTCATTTTTATAAAATTGCTCAATATTCTTACGGTCTTGAGAAATCAAAATATATTCTTTAAAAGTTGAAATATTGCGGTACGATTTAAATTTATCGCTTCTATCAAATTTTTCCGTAGAATCAGATAATACTTCAACTATCAAACTTGGATTGACCAAAATATCTTGCTGTTCGTCATCAAAAATTGCCCGCCCTTCTACAATTTCTACGTCTGGATAAAAGTAGTTTTTATTAGGAATATGGCTAATTGTCCGCATATCTTGGGCATAAATCAAATGGTTAGTTCGATTTTGACGCATTTGAAGATTGAAAACAAAACATACATTTGATGTTATTAAGTTGTGATTATTTGATGCTCCGGGCATAAAAATGAGTTGGTTATTATAAAATTCATGTTTACCAATTTTTTCTCGCAGCCCTTCCCGTTCCATTTTAAGGTAATCTTCGGCAGTTATTTTCCTTTTATTTACTATGGCTGTTGTCATTTATCTTAATTTTTATGTAAAAATACCTTCTTTATTTTTAAAAATCAAGCAGCTTGAAACTCTCTGGCAATCGCCATTTCCATTTTTTCATATAATAAATCTACATCAGCCTTCGTGACACTGAGGAGGGGTAACAAACGAATTGTATTCGCTTCGCTCGACGAACCCACAAAGCATTTTTCTTCAAAAGCTAAACGTTTACGCAATGCTGCCGTTGAAAATTCCATTTCAACACCTATCATCAAGCCGATGCCACGTACTTCTTTCACACCGGGCAGTGTTTTCATTTTTTCAATCGCATAAGCACCCACTTCAGCAGCGTTTTCAATCAATTTTTCAGATTTTAAAACATCCAAAACGGCAATCGCTGCCGCACATGCCAAGTGATTACCACCGAAAGTAGTCCCCAAAAGACCATGTTTAGCCTTGAATTTTGGGTGAATCAACACGCTTCCAATTGGAAAACCGTTGCCCATGCCTTTAGCCGTTGTGATAATATCAGGTTTCAAACCATCGATATATTGATAAGCAAAGAATTTACCACTACGTCCATAACCCGATTGGATTTCATCCAATATGAAAACGGTATTTGTATGGTGGCAAAGCGCTTGCACTTCTTTCAAAAACTCAGCATTCGGCAAATGAATACCGCCAATACCTTGAATACCTTCCACAATCACAGCACAAACGTCCCCTTTTAAAAGAGATGCTTTCACCGTTTCAATATCGTTTAAGTCATGAAATTCACGTTCAAATGTCGCATTGATAGGCGCCACCAATTTCGGGTCAGGTGTAATATTCACTGCAGCCGATGTACGACCATGAAATGCTTTTTTAAAAGCGATAATTTTAGTACGTCCGTTATGAAACGACGCCAATTTTAAAGCATTTTCATTCGCTTCCGCTCCTGAATTGATGAGAAATAATTGATAATCATCGCAACCAGATAATGATCCGAGTTTATCAGCTAACTCCTGTTGCAACGAATTGATGATAGAATTGGAGTAAAAACCCAATCGGGCAACCTGCTCCGAAATCATTTTCACATAATGTGGATGAGCGTGTCCGATGCTAATAACCGCATGACCGCCATAAAAATCGAGGTATTCTACCCCATTTTTGTCCCACACTCTTGCGTTCTGTCCTTTCACAGGCTCAATGTCGTAGAGTGGATAAACGTCGAATAATTGCATGTTCTGTATAATTGAAAATGGATAATGGATAGTGGATTTTACTTTACGTTTTAAAAAATTTGAACCCAAAATGAGCATTTTTCAGAAAAAATACCCAAATTTGTAAAAGCAAACAAAACGACCAGACTATGAGCGAACAAGAACGTAACGAACATGAAAAACAATTAGCCTTAGTTTTTCAGCAATTACATTTATCTGTTATTTATGAAAGTTCCTTTTTGCAAACACTCTCAAAACAAGAACTCAATAATTTTCGAGATACGTGTTTAGACAAAATCATTTTCTTTCAAAAAAAAATTGGAATAAGACAATGACTCAATTAGAAAAAATAAAACTTTCAGAATTGCTTACTGAATTACAAAATATGTATTCGGACGAAAATATGCACTCTTTTGCTGCTAAATGGTTTCCTTTCGTTAATAATTTGAATAAAGAAGATGCTTCTATAGCGAACCAAGCATATTTCAATATTGTATCGGATAATATTCAGTCATTAGGAGATTTAGCATTAACTGCGACGTCAAAAGAAGATAAACAATTTTGGAAAGAAGCATTTAGTCAATTGCTTTCATTAAAATGCTACCGACTTCAACCTTAACCCCTCAGTCTGCGGCAATCCAAACATCAAATTCATATTCTCAACGGCTTGTCCGCTGGCGCCTTTTAGTAAATTGTCTATCATACTGATTATCAATGCTTTATCGCCGTGTTTTGAAACATGAATAATGGCTTTATTAGAGTTTACCACTTGTTTCAAATTCGGATTTTGCTCAGTGACGTGCGTAAAAGGTTCATCTTTATAAAACTCTTGATACAGTTTTTTCAAATCATCTTCACACAAGCTCGTTTTTGTATAAACGCTTGCGTAAATGCCCCTTGTAAAATTACCACGCACTGGTAAGAAATTGATTTCAGCATTAAAACCTTCTTGTAATGATTTCACACTCGCTGTAATTTCTTTTAAGTGACGGTGTTTGAATGCTTCATAAATCGAAATATTATTATTTCTCCAACTGAAATGTGAAGTATCCGTTGGCTTCTGTCCTGCACCCGTTGAACCCGTAATGGCATGAACATGGACATCATCATTCAACAAACCTTGCGCGGCCAATGGTAAAACAGCCAATTGAATAGCCGTTGCGAAACAGCCTGGATTCGCTACATATTGAGCCGTTTTGGTAGCTTCTTTATTCAATTCAGTCAAACCATACACCCAAGTGGTATCAGGATTGGCACCCCAACGATAATCTTGAGATAAATCAATGATTTTCAAAGATTGAGGTAAGTCCGTTTGGTCAACAAATTTCCTTGCATCACCGTGACCCACACACAGGAAAATCACATCTACGGCTTCATAATCCGCTTTATCTGTGAAAGTCAAGTCTGTTTCACCTATCAAATCAGTGTGTACATTACTCAATAAATTGCCCGCATTGGATGTAGAATGCACAAATTGTATTTTTACTGAGGGGTGGTTCAAAAGGATGCGTAACAACTCACCTGCTGTATATCCTGCGCCACCTATTATTCCTACGTTTATCATTTTATCAAAAATAATATTTTATAACGACCTGTTTTTATAAAAAATAAGGGTTAAATTTGTTTTAAGAAAACTCAAAACGAAACCATACTATGACTGAAACAGAAAAAAAAGATAAGCTACTTGTTTTACAAAACGCTTATCGACAAATCCAATTTAATATACTCAATGAAGAAAGCTTTCTTCTTGCAATGTCCAAACGAGAATTAGAAGAATTACGCAATGAGATTTTGGATAAAATCATTCAACTCGAAAAAGAACTTGATTTAAGAAAAAAACAATTAAAAATTATGAATAAATCTAATAAAATCCGCCTTGATGCACTCATTCTACAATCTCAAACTATGGGTACAGAAGAAAATAGTCTTGAAAAATTTGCTGCTGTTTGGCATTCTTTTCTGAACGAACTAAACGCCAATGATAGAAAAATTGCTGTTCAAGCCTATTTTCAAGGCATTAAAGATAATCTTGAAATCATCAAAAAAGGCGTTGAAGAGATTGTGCAAAATGGTACTGAAATAGATCGCCAAGCATTTTCTAATGAATTTGAAAAAATAAAAGAACTTCTAATCTCCAGTAAAGTAAAGGCTCTGGCTTAATTTTCAAGTAAAATTAGTCAATTTCAAAAATATCGGAAACCGCACCGAAACCCTATTAAATTCATTCCAATAAGCTTCTAAATCCAACATCAAATTTGGTGTTGGATTATACCCCTCAGTATTGATGAAATTTTGAACGCTTGACCAAGTATTTAAATAGCCTTCCAATTCATGTCGATGCCAATTGAATACCATTGAAAACCGTGCAGAAATAGCATTTTCAAATGGAAAAGGCAGTGTTTCATAGTGACTATCAATGTGTTTGCGTTCAGCATCCCAATATTTTCCAACGACATTCCGATAGAAATTCTGTAATAATTTATCTATTTCCTCTTCGTCAGCGCTCAATGTTCCGTATCCCCAAATCGCTAAAGTGGCATTGGGTTTGGCTACCCTTTTCACTTCTGCATAAAATTTATCAAAATCAAACCAATGAGCCGCTTGCGCCACGGTTATCAAATCAAAAGTATTATCATCAAAAGGCGTTATTTCAGCAGAGCTTATTGAGTATTCAATATTTCCCGCTTGTGTCGCATTATCAATTTGCTTTTGACTTATATCCGTTGCATATACTTTCTCAAAATGCTGTGCTAACACTTTCGCGGCTTGACCGTTTCCCGTTGCACAATCCCAAGCTGTTTCCCGATTTTCAGTATTTTTTAAAATAAAATCGTAGAGTTCGGGTGGGTATTCAGGGCGGAATTTAGCGTAAGTCTTTGCTTGTTGAGAAAATCTATCTTTCATTTTTTAGTCTTCAAACCAAAATAAAAAAAGCTCTTTATTATTTCTAAAATCAGAAAATTTACTCCAAATATTAGGTATTCGATTTTCTAATTCTTTTAAACTTTTAGCTTTGTATCCTTGATATACATCAGGCGGACTTGGCTCGATACCCATTTGTGTAATTTTAGTCATAATAGTATCATACAACCTATTATCACCATATTTCTCGTTGAAAATTCGAAGACCAGAACCTCCTATAAAATCTAAATTGCTAAAATCAAATTCCTTCCCATTTTCACACATTTCATTCGGAATATAATTCAACAACTTACCAGAATTTTGCAACACATTATAATAAGCCTCTTTACCCAACGATATTAACCCAAATTGAAAATAAAAATGAGCGTCTTCACTCATCATCCTGTTATTGGAAAATATTTTATCAATAGCTACAAAATCCCATAATTGAGCTTTTTGATGTAAGTTATTTATCACAACATCAAATGAAACTATTGTTGTATCTGACTTTGAAATCAAAGATTCATGTAAAAGAAATCTCATCTTTTTAACATCCTTATTTTCTATTTTTCTAACAGAATCAATCATATTCCAAACATCATTCTCTGTCATTAATGTTTGTGATGCCATGTTATTAATTGAAAATAATAGTACCAAAATGTTTACGACGAGACTTTTCATGTTTTGAGTCAATGTATAACATGGTTCAAGTTTGAAACTTAAACCATGTTGTTATTTATTGTTTTACGCTTTTTCCTCCTGCTTTTTACTCATCAAATGCCAAATTTGACCTTGATTACCTAATATTTTAGTGAAACCTTTTACATCATCGCCTGTCCATGCATTGTTCATTTCACCGTAAGTGCCGAAGCCAGAGTTCATCAAATCAAATTCTGATTTGATACCTTGTAACTCGAAGCGGTAAGGCAATAAATTAACATATACCTCGCCCGTTACACGACCTTGTGTATCGGTCAAAAACGTTTCGATATTACGCATCACTGGGTCAAGGAATTGCGCTTCGTGGAGGAACATACCGTACCAGTTAGCCAATTGCTCTTTCCAATAAAGTTGCCATTTGGTCAAAGTGTGTTTTTCAAGCAAATGATGCGCTTTTACAGTAATTAAAGCCGAAGCCGCTTCAAATCCTACACGACCTTTGATGCCAATAATAGTATCGCCCACATGAATATCACGACCAATCGCATAAGGCGTCGCCATGCTTTCTAATTTCAAAATAGCTTCGCTTGGGTGATTGAAAATTTCACCATTGATGCCTACCAACTCGCCTTTTTCAAAATTAAGGGTCACTACTGAGGGATTAGTCTCCTTCAATTGTGATGGATAAGCGGAATCCGGAAGG
>JANPGW010000173.1:0-1602 GCA_031424115.1 Saprospiraceae bacterium
TGTCAAGTTTAGAACCAAATTGTAATTTCTTTACATCAATTTTTTTGTCAAGAGTGTGTGGGTCTTTGAAAATATAAGGCTGTTTTTGAATGTCGTTTTCAAAATCTGTCTTTGTGTTTTCTTGCTCTACAAACTCATAAGTTGTGCCGTTTAAATCCTGTTGGTGTACTTCTAATTTATCTTTTATAAAAGGGATGAATTCAGGATTGATTTCATAGCCTATAGAATTTCTTTCAAGATTTTTGGCTGCCAGAGATGTTGTACCACTTCCTGCAAACGGGTCAAAAACTGTTTCGCCTATGAACGAAAACATTTTAATTAATCGCCTTGGTAATTCTTCGGGAAACATTGCGATGTGTCCATTTTGCCTTGCACCTGTGAAGTTCCAATGTCCTGCAAAGAATGTGTTCCATTCTTCTGCAGTCATTTTAGAAAGTTCTTTTTGCTCTTTGGCATGTTTTGGTGCGTCACCTAATTTTTTGAAAATTAAAATAAATTCATAGTCAAGTTTCAAAATGCCGTTTCGTGGATATGGATATGATCCCATTTGAACGCCTCCGCCTGTCGTGTTTGAGGTCGTAACTTTTTGCCAAATCACAGCACCCATATAATCAAAGCCGATATTTTCACAGAACTTGATAATTTCTTCTCGGATGGGAATTACTTTGTAGCGTCCGTAATAAACAGCCCTGGCAAATTGGTCGCCAATGTTTACACACAACCTGCAACCATTGTGAAGAGTACGGTAGCATTCTTTCCAAACCAAATTCAGGTTGTTGATATAATTTTCGTAACTGTCGTGAAAGCCAATTTGGTTGTCTGTCCCGTAGTCTTTGAGTTGCCAATAAGGTGGTGAAGTGATAGCGAGATGAACAGAATTGTCGGGCAATAAAGTCATTTGTCTGCTGTCGCCATTAATTATTTTATGATGAGTTTTCAAGCTATAATTTTGATTTGTCCAAAGGTAACAAAAAATGGTCGTTTGGGTTAGTTACTCTCGAACTTGCAGGGTCTTTTGCCATTACCGCTAACGAACAGGGCTTTGTGCAGGTTGGGAAATAGAATTCCGTCCGCCCGGAACCGAAGCCCAATTGAAAAACTGATGATGAAGATAACAACAAAAAGCCAAATAGCATTCCGTCAAGCTGGAACAAAAGCCCAATAGAATTACAAAAAGTTGATTGTTATTCCGTCTGCCCAACTTGCACAAAACCCCATGTTGTACGTTCGCTTTTTTCTATTGCAGTTTTGAAACTATTGCTACAACTTGTAATGAAATGTGAATTCCATTATAGCCGTCTGGATTTTTTATTCCTATCATTGGTCGGTTAATAGTGCTTAGTCCACGAACTTGTACAATTCCTGATTTATAATTTAGTCTGCTGCCCGCTGGATAGTGTCGCCAATCTCCGTCAGATAAAAAAAGGTTATAGTATTTGCCGTCAAACAAATAAACATTACAAACGTCTCCACCTGGCGGTGCAGTTAGCATATTTACTGACGCTTTCAAAATTCCTGTTTTGTCCACAAGTGAAGTTAATTGAGTTGCCAAACTAAATTGTTCTGTATTTGCTTGGAGTTCTCCTTTATCTCTTGATGCTG